>VEPF01000258.1 GCA_012027055.1 Gemmatimonadota bacterium
CGGCGGCCGAGGAGATCCTCGGCGGCTACTTCCCGGTGCTTGACCACGGCTTCGTGTCGCTTGTGGACTACATGGGCTCGGATGAGAGCATCGAGCAGGCCGCACGCGTCAGTTATGGCTACGGCACCCGCCACACCAGCCTGACCCGGGGCTTGATCCGTTACCTGCGCCGCCACCGCCACACCACGCCCAGCGAAATGGTGGAGCTCAAGTTCCACTGCGCCATGCCGATCTTCGTGGCGCGGCAGTGGATCCGGCACCGCACCGCGAACGTGAACGAGTACAGCGGCCGCTATTCGCTGATCCCGCTGGTCTTCTACCGGCCCCGGCCGGCGGACTTCGCGCTCCAGAGCGCCGCCAACAACCAGGGGCGGCAGGACGCCGCGGCGGGCGATGCGGCATACCGGGCCGCAGTGGAGCAGTGGGACCGGCTGCGCACGGAGGCCTCCGCGGTCTACGCCTGGCTGGTGGGGCAGGATGTGGCGCGCGAGCTGGCCCGCATCGACCTGCCGCTGTCCACGTACACGCAGTGGTACTGGAAGATCGACCTGCACAACCTGCTCCACTTCCTCACCCTGCGCATCGATCCGCACGCGCAGTTCGAGATCCGCGCCTACGCCGAAGTGATCGCCGGCATCGTGAAGCGCGTGGCGCCGCTCTCCTACGAAGCCTGGCTGGACTACCAGGTGGCGGGCGCGGAGCTCTCGCACGGCGAGTTGCGCGCCCTGCAGGCGCTGGTCGAGCCGGACGGCGGCGGGCTGAGGACCCGCGGCGAGGGCCGCATCGGGGAAGCGGAGCTGAAGGAGTTCGGGCTGTCCCCGCGCGAGGCCGCCGAGCTCGTCGAGAAACTGCAGCCGCGGACGCGGCCGGATTACGAGCTGGACCTGGCGCGCATGCGGAGCGCGGAGGAAGTGGAACGGGACATGCTCTCCGCCGTGCCGGCATCGGATCGCGAGCTGCAGGCGTGATCGTCATCATCGGCGGCGGGATCAGCGGGCTCGCGCTCGCTCATCACCTCGCCGCGCGCGGTGCTGAGCACATCCTGCTGGAGGCGAGCGCGCGCCCGGGCGGCGTGATCCGGAGCGGGCGGGTGGAGGGTCACCTGCTGGAGTGGGGTCCCCAGCGCGCACGCGTCACGGAGGGTTTCCGCGAGCTGGTCGGCGAGCTCGGGCTCACCGACCAGCTCATCACCGCGCCGTCCGGCCTGCCACTGTACGTCTACCGCAACGGCCGGCTGCGGAAGGTGCCGTTCTCGGCCGCCGCCTTCCTGCGCTCGGACATCATCGGCTGGCCCGGCAAGCTACGGCTGGCGCTCGAGCCGTTCACCTCGGCACCCCGAGACGAGGAGAGCGTCGCCGCCCTGTTCACCCGGAAGATCGGCCGCGAAGCGTACGAGAACCTGGTGGGACCGCTGTACGGCGGCCTGTATGCCTCCGATCCGGAAGACATGGTGGTGGGGCTCTCGCTGCGCCACGTGCTGCGCGAGTTCGGGCTGCGGCGCAGCTTCCTGCTGCCGTTGCTCCGGCGCGGCGGGAAGATCGCGCCGCCGGACGCCTGCTCTTTCCGCGAAGGCATGCAGACGCTGCCGGACGCGCTGGCTCGCCGGCACCACGAGCGGATCCGCTTCTCTGCGCCGGTGCGAGAGGTGCGGCCCGGCGCGCGCGGCTACGTGGTGAGCACCGGGAGCGAAGAGTTCACGGCGGAGCACGTGGTGCTGACGGCGCCCGCCGCCGAGACGGCGGAGCAGCTGACCGGCATGGCACCGGAGCTCGCGGAGCGGCTGCGACGCCTGCGCTACAATCCGCTCGCCGTGGTGCACCTGCACGCCCAGACCGGGCTGCGGGGCCTGGGATACCAGGTCTCGTTCGCGGAATCGCTGGTGACGCGCGGCGTGACCTGGAACGACAGCCTGTTCGGCCGGACCGGCGTCTACACCGCCTACCTCGGCGGCGCCCGCCACCCGGAAGTGATGGCGCGCTCGGAATCCGAGCTGGGCGAGGTGGCGGTGGCGGAATTCCGCCTGGCGACCGGCTGCGATGCCCGCCCGATTTCGGTGGCGCACGAACGGATGCCGGCGTGGGATCACACCTGGGGGGCGCTGGCCGGTCTCACCCTCCCCGCGGGCCTGCACATCTGCACGAACTGGGAATCGCGACCGGGCCTGCCGGGCAGATTGCTACAGGCGAAGCGACTGGCGGCGCAGCTCGCACCACGCAGCTGATTCGCCGCGCCGGCAACGCGCGAGCGACGCCGGGGCCGCGGACTACGACTGCTCCAGCCGGTGCACGCGCACGTGCGCGGCCATCCGCTCGTCAACCGCGAATTCGGCATGGCCGATCCGGAAGATGCACGCGGGATAGCACTGCACCACGCGTAGCTCCGCCCCCGGCAACACGCCCATCGCGGCCAGCTTCCACGCGGCCTGGGTGGAGGCATCGGCCAGGCAGGAAACGGTCCCCCGCTCCCCCGGACGCAGCTCCCGGAGGCTGACGGAATCGCAGTCGCGCCCGGCGCAGCCGCCATCGGGCACGGGCGCCCCCGCGGCGCAGCTGTCCTGCCACTCGGGCCGGAATCTCCAGCCGAGACCATCGGCGATGCGACGACGCAGGCTCATGATCCGCTCCGCTCCTCGACGGTGATCCCCACGGCGGGCGCATCCGCCCGGACCGATCCGACCAGCCGGCGCAGCCGTCCCCACAGCGGCGGGGTAGCCGGGTTCTCGTAGCCGCAGTGCGGGCAGCGCACGAAGCGGCAGCCCTTCCGGAGCGGGCAGCCGGCACAGGCCGGCTGACCCTGGTCTTCCGCGAAATGCCGCCCGCAGTAGCCGCAGACCACGGCGCTCATGACAGCACCGCCCGCATGAGCACTTTCACCAGCCAGCCGGTTCCGAAGGCGAAGGGCGTGATGAACGCGAACATCCCGAGCGCGGTCTTCCAGCCGCGCTCCTTGAGCATCATCAGGAACTGCGCTACGCAGGGCACGAAGAGCGTTAGTGTGACCGCGGCGGTGGTGATCTGCACGGTATCCAGCAGTCCCTGGCGGCTGAGATCGAACAGCCCGGCCGCCCCATAGTCGCGCCGGAAGAACCCGAGCAGGAACACGGCCGCGCTGTCGGCGGGCAGGCCCAGCCACCCGCCCACCGGGCCGCGCGCGCGGATCACCACCGGCAGGCCGCCGGTCAGCTGGCCGAACCAGAGCAGCACGCTGGCGAAGAGGAACAGCGGCAGCACTTCCAGGAAGTACCAGTGCATGCGCGTGTACGTCTTCAACAGCACGTTGCCCGCGCGCGGCAGCCGCAGCGGCGGCAGCTCCATGTGGAAGCTGGGCGCCTCGCCCGGGAGCACGCGGGCCGCAAGCGCCCCCACCAGGGCGAACGTGGCCAACAGCGTCGCCACCCACACACCCAGTGCCAGCGGCGACCCGGAGAGCAGCGCGAGCATCACGCCCAGCTGCGCGGAGCACGGGATAGCGAGCGCGAGCAGGAGCGTGGCGAGCACGCGTTCGCGACGCGTCTCGAGCGTGCGCGTGACCATGGTGGCCATGGTGTCGCAGGCAAAGCCGAGCACCATGGGAATCACGGCTCGGCCGGAGAGCCCGATGCGCTTGAAGCCCCGGTCCACCAGCAGCGCGAGGCGCGGGAAGTAGCCCGAGTCCTCAAGCAAGCTGAAGAACAGGAAGAACGAGCCGACCACCGGCAGGATGATAGCTACCGCGTAGCGCAGCCCGAGCGTGAGCACACCGTAGTCGCCGACGAACAGTTGCCGCAGCCACGCCCACGGCACGGCGGCGAAGACCTGCTCGAGCCAGGGGTTCAGGCGGGCCTCGAACAGGCGCGTCTCGATCAGGTCTACGAGCGTGCCCGCGCCCATCCGACCGACGAACTGATACAGCCCCAGGTAGAGCACAAGCAGCAGCGCGGGGATGCCGGTAGCCGGGCGCGCCAGCAGGCGTCCGAGCCGGTCCGCGAGCCGCGAACGTCCGGCAGCCGGGGTCCCGCAGGCATCGGCCAGCAGCTCGACCGCGACCCGCCGCCGCTCGTACGCCACCCGGTATACCGCCGGACTCCGGAGGTGCCGGCCGGCGGCCGCGAGCAGCGCAGCCACCCGGTCCCCATCCCGCTCGCCGCGCGCCAGCCGCGCCAGGGCATCGGCATCGCCCTGGATGGCCAGCGCCACGATCGCCTCAGGCGCAACCGGGTATACCCCCGCGAGCGCGGCGCGCGTGCACGCGATCGCCTCGCCCACGCCGTCGTGATAGACCGGCAGGCGGGGCGCGCGCGCCTGCCGCGCCCGTGCGATCGCGGCGCCGAGCGCGTCGATGCCGCGACCGGTGATGGCCACGATCGGCACCACCTCGAAGCCGAGCCGTTCCTCCAGGAGGCGGTGATCGATGCGCACCGCCAGCCGCTCCGCTACGACCATCATGTTGAGGGCCAGCACCAGCGGCCGGCCCAACTCCATGAGCTGCACAGTGCGCGGCAGCGTGCGGGCGAGGTTCTTGGCGTCCCCCACGTGCACCCGCACGTCCGCCTCGCCGTCCAGCGCCAG
>VEPF01000312.1 GCA_012027055.1 Gemmatimonadota bacterium
GTAGTAGATCCCCCACTGCGGGATCCACGGCACCGCCGCGCCGTACTGCATGGCGGCGCTGGCGGCGTTGAAATCGAACCAGAGCGGGACCGAGACCAGGAACTCGATCACGCTGACCACGAGAGCCAGGTGCTTGGCCGCGGATTCCTTGACCAGCAGCACGCCGAACATCCCGATCAACGGGAAGAAGATCAGGAAGTGCAGCACCCAGCGCGAGTAACCCAGGGATTCGAGCACGCTCACCTCAGAAGATCACGAAGCCCAGGAGCAGGAGCACCCCCAGCACGGCCGCGAACGCGTACGTGTTGAGCTGCCCGGTCTGCAGCTGGGCACCCACCCAGCCGAAGGCGCGCGCACTGAAACCGGCGCCGTTGACCACGCCATCGATGAGACCCTGGTCAATGATGCGCCAGCAGAAGCGCGATACGGCGAGCACCGGACGCACCACGATCAGGTCGTAGATCTCGTCCACGTACCACTTGTGATAGAGTACGCTCGCGAACCCGCGCGGCTCCGCGGAGTCCCGCGCGGGCAGCACCCGGCGGCGGCGCAGCCACGCGGCACTCGCCAGGATCACCGCCGTGGCGAGCGCGAACGACAGCAGCGCCCAGAACGCTTCGCCGCCGCCCAGGGGGGCCTGGTGCGTGGCTTCGCCGACGTGGGTGGCAATGATCTCGTCCGCCGCGACCAGCTGGGGGTGTAGCCACTCGTGCACCCACTCGGTGGACGGAATCCAGCCCAGCACCGGCAGCTCCTTGATGGCCTGCGGAACGTTCAACCAGCCGCCCACCACCGACAGGCCCGCCAGGACCGCGAGCGGCACCCACATCACGGCCGGTGCTTCGTGCAGGTGGCGCCGCTCCTGCTCGCCCGTCCGGTTCGTGCCGTGGAAGGTCATGATCATCAGGCGCGTCATGTAGAACGCGGTCAGCATGGCGGCGGCCAGCGCGAGCAACCAGTAGACCCGGAACCAGTTCGCGAACGGGCCGACCGCGCGCGCCGCGGCCTGCCAGATGATCTCGTCCTTGGAGAAGAAGCCGGCGAACGGCCACACCCCGGCGATCGCCAGCGTGGCGATCCACATGAAGATCCAAGTCTTGGGCAGGTAGTGCCGCAACCCGCCCATGTTGCGCATGTCCTGGGCGTCCTCGTGGCTGTGGGTGGCGTGGTACGCGTGGTGCATCGCGTGGATGACCGCGCCCGAGCCCAGGAAGAGCAACGCCTTGAAGAAAGCGTGCGTCATCAGGTGGAAGATGCCGGCCGCGTACGCGCCCGTACCCACGCCTATGAGCATGTAGCCCAGCTGCGAGACCGTGGAGTAGGCCAGCACCTTCTTGATGTCGTACTGGATCAGGCCAATGGTCGCGGCGAACAGCGCCGTGAACGCCCCGACCCCGGCGACCACGATCATGCTCACGGGGGCGAGCGCGAACAGCACGCTGGAGCGCGCCACCATGTACACCCCGGCGGTGACCATGGTGGCCGCGTGGATCAGCGCGCTCACCGGGGTCGGCCCGGCCATGGCATCGGGCAGCCAGATGTAGAGCGGGATCTGCGCGCTCTTGCCGGTCGCGCCCAGGAAGAGGAAGAGCGTCAAGGCGGTCACCACGGCCCCGCCGTAGGGGAACGCTGCCGGAGCGGCCGCGAAGACGGTGGCGAAGTCGAGCGCGCCCAGGTTGCTGAACAGGAGCAGCATGGCGACCAGGAAGCCGAAGTCGCCGATGCGGTTGACGATGAAGGCTTTCTTGCCGGCGTCGGCTTTCTCGCGATCCCGGAACCAGAAGCCGATCAGCAGGTAGCTGCAGAGACCGACCCCTTCCCAGCCGACGAACATCACGGGGTAGCTGGCGCCCAGTACCAGCACGACCATGAAGAAGACGAACAGGTTCAGATACGAGAAGTAGCGGGCATATCCGGCGTCGTCATGCATGTAGCCGACGCTGAAGACGTGGATCAGGAAGCCCACCCCGGTAACCACCAGGGCCATCAGCAGCGAGAGCTGGTCCAACTGGAACGCCGCATCGATGCTCAGGCTCCCCACCGGCATCCACTGCCAGTAGCTCTGCACGATCGGCTCGTGCAGTTCGGCGCCGCGCAGGCCCAGGAAGTTCAGACCGGCAATGACGAACGCCAACCCGACCACGCCGGGACCGAGCAGGGTCGGGATGACCTTGCGGCCCGGCGCTATGAACGCCGTGATGCCGTTGCCGATGAACCCGAGCAGCGGCAGCAGGGCGATGGCCCAGAGCAGCGTCGGCTCGAATTGGTGCTCCACGAAACCGCCTTTCGTTCCCGCGCCTCCCCGATCCGGGAGCGCCGCGTTCCGGCCGCCGTTACCAGCGCAGCAGCGTGAAGTGCTTCATGTCGACCGTTTCCGCGTGGCGGAAGATCGCTATCACCAGCGCCAGGCCCACTGCGGCCTCGGCCGCGGCGACGGTCATGACGAAGAAGACGAAGACCTGACCCGAAATGTCGATCGAGCGGGACAGCGCCACGAACGCCAGGTTGACGGCATTCAGCATCAGCTCGATGCACATGAACAGAACGATCGCGTTGCGCCGGAACAGCACGCCCGCGACCCCGATCGCGAAGAGCAGGGCCGCCAGGCCGAGGGACAGGCGGGCCGGATCCAGCTGCGGCAGCGTGTTCATCAGACCCTCCGCTTGGCGAGCAGCACCGCGCCGATGATGGCGATGAGCAGCAGGATGGAAGTGAGCTCGAAGGGCACGAGGAACCTCTGGAACAGAGGCTGCGCGATGGCCCCGACGGCGTTGAGCGTATCCACCTGCGCGTCCAGGTGCACGCCCGCGCCCGTCTCCAGCACCGCATTGGTGGTCCGGAAGGCGCGCCAGATGGCGAACCCGATCAGACCGGCCGCCCCGAACGCGGCCACGATCCAGAGCCCGCCGCGCAGGTCGGAGGCATAGTCGTGCCCCAGGTTCAGGAGCATGATCACGAACAGGAAGAGCACCAGGATCGCGCCCGCGTAGACGATCACCTGGACGGCAGCTATGAAGTGCGCCCCGAGCAACACGTAGATGGCCGCCAGGCTGAAGAACGTGAGCACCAGGAACAGCAGGCTGGCCACCGGATTGCGCCGGGTGATCGTGCCCAGCGCCCCGCCTACGGCGAGCGCGGCGAACAGCCACCAGAGCAGCTGGGCGAGCGGGAAGTTGGTCACCAGATCGTTCATTGTCCGAGCGGATCCTCCGGGTCCCACAGCGCGGTCACGGGGTGGTCCTGGGCCATCAGGCGGTCCAGGTCGTAGACGAACCGCTCGCGCGTGAACTCGGCGTTCTCGTAGTCCTGTCCGACGTGGATGGCTTCCACCGGGCAGACTTCCTGGCACATCCCGCAGAAGATGCAGCGGAACTCGTCGATCTCGTACACGACGGGATAGCGGTTCCCCTGGTCGTCCTCACCCGGGACCAGCCGGATGCAGTTGGACGGACAGATGGTCGGGCACAGCCCGCAGGCCACGCACTTGGGCCGGCCATCCGCGTGCACCGCCATGCGGTGCGTGCCGCGCCACCGCGGCGCCAGTTCCGGCTTCACGTCCGGGTACTGCAGCACCGGCTTGTGCGGCCGCACCAGGTGCCGGAACGTGAGCGCCATGCCCTGCAGCGACGCCCGGAAGTACGAGGTGTTGGCCTCGGGGGCGCGCACCACTCTCACGCCTATCGCCATGCCGCTCCTTCCCGGCTCGCCGCCGGCTGCGCCGCGACGGCACGCTGCCGGTCGAGCGCCGCCAGCCGCTCATCCCGCCTTTGCTGCGCCACCCACGAGCCGGACATGACGCGGTCGCGGTCGAGCAGCCCCAGGAATCCGGCCGTGGCCACCACGTTCACGGCCGTGAGCACCAGTCCGTAGGTGAAGCCGTATTCCATGCCCATCCGGTCCAGCACCAGGATGGCCGTGCCGGTGATGCCGATGAAAGCGAGCGCGACCGGCAGCAGGATCTTCCAGCCCAGGTGCATGATCTGATCGTAGCGGAAGCGCGGTACCGTCCAGCGCACCCACATGAACAGGAGCACGAACAGCAGCGTCTTGAAACCGAACGCGCCCATGGTGAGCAGCGTCTTCCACGCCGCGGGGGCGGCACCCTCGACCACGCCGGGGGCCACCACGCGCATGTTGTCGCCGCTCCAGAAGGGGATGTCCCAACCGCCGAAGAAGAGCGTGGCCATGACCGCGCACGAGACCGTGAGGTTCGCGTATTCCGCGATCATGAACATGCTGAACTTCATCGACGAGTACTCGGTGTGGTAGCCGGCCACCAGCTCCGACTCCGCTTCCGGCATGTCGAAGGGCAGGCGATTGGTTTCGGCAAACGCCGCGATCAGGAAGACCAGGAAGGAGAGCCCGAGCGGGAACGCCAGCCAGAGCCCGAGCGCTTCCTGCTGGGTCCACACCACCTGGGTGAGCGTCACGTTGCCGGCCAGCATGAAGATCGGGACCAGGCTCATGCCCATGCCCACTTCGTTGCTGACCATCTGGGCGCGGCCGCGCAGCCCGCCCAGCAGGGCGTACTTGTTGTTGGAGGACC
>VEPF01000304.1:0-9510 GCA_012027055.1 Gemmatimonadota bacterium
CCTTGGTTTCCCGCGGCAGCCGGAGCCGTAGCAGCAGCTTCGAGACGTGCGCCTGCAGCGTGTCGGTCCGCTCCAGCAGTGTCTTCCGCGGCAGCGTGTCCGCGGGCTGCCAGCGCTTCAGCTCCTTCTCGTACAGCGCCAGCGTCGTGTCCGTACGCACCCGGCGGTCCACGGCCAACCGCAGGCGCGCCAGTGTACGCAGCCCCTGCTGCAGCGTCTCCAGGATCTGCCGCATCGCCACGAGCGTGCGGTCGGCGCGCGGATCTGGCTGCACCTGGATCGTGCCCTGCGCGACGTCGTCTCCCAGCCTCACGCGCACGCCGTACGTCCCCGGTATCACCTCCGGACCGTCCGGCTCCGGCGCGTCCGGTGCCGCCCCCGGCTGCGGCAGCCCCTTCCGCTCGAGCGCCCACGCAATGCGGTTCACGCCCGCCCGGGCCGGCCCGGGCAGCGTGCGAATCACGCTGTCCCCTTCCAGGATCTCGATGCGCGCCGGGCCCTGCCCGCCCGACACCGGTTTCGGCACGAAGGATTCACCGCCTCCGGCGCTCGCGTCCGGCGCCGCCTTCGCTGTGTCCGCCCGCGCGGCCGCGGCCGGGCTCACCCAGTAGCTGAGCAGCGCGCCGTACGGCCGGTTCGGTCCCTGGTAGCGCGTGTCGCCCGGGAAGTAGAACGGACCGCTGATGCCGCGCGCGTACTGGATCGCGGGCGGCACCTCGAACAGGTGCAGTGCCTGCTCGCGGATGCGCGCGTCGCGGGCCAGGGCGCGCAGCGGCCGGATGTCGTCGATGATGTATGCCCCACGCCCGTGTGCGCCGATCACCAGGTCGCCATCGCGAGGGTGCACCACCAGCGCGAACACGGAGTTGCCGGCCGGGAACCCCGCGTGCGCCCAGCGCCGCCAACTGCGGCCGCCATCAAGCGACACGTACAGCCCGAACTCGCCGCCCAGGAAGAGCAGGTTGGGCTCCGCCGGGTCCTCCGCGAGCGCGTGCAGGTAGCCGTCGATCTGCGGCGTTACCAGCGACTGCCAGCTCGCGCCGTAGTCCGCGGTGCGGAACAGGTAGGGCGTCCAGTTCCCGCGCTGGTGGTCCTCGACCACCACGTAGGCCGTGCCCGCGGCGTGCTTCGACGCCTCGATGTGCGGCACCCAGCTGCCGGCGGGTGGTCCCTTGATGCGCGTTGCCGTATTCGTCCAGGTGCGGCCGCCGTCGCGCGTGAGCTGCACGTTGCCATCATCCGTGCCCACCCAGATCACGCCGCGCTCCACCGGCGAGGGCGCGACGGTGAGGATCGTGGTGTGGTTCTCCGCGGCGGTCACATCGAGCGTAAGCCCGCCGGACTTCCCCTGCCGCTGCTTGCTGGTATCGTTGGTGGTGAGGTCCGGGCTGATGATCGCCCACGTCTCGCCGCGGTCGCGACTCATGTGCAGGTACTGGCTGCCGTAGTAGATCACGGACGGGTCGAACGGGTCCAGCGCCAGCCCCGAGTTCCAGTTGAAGCGCAACTTGCCGCTGTCGCGCGGCAGCGTGGGCATGACGCTCCGCTCCTCGCCCGTCTTCAGGTTGAAGCGCCGCAGCTCGCCGCCCTGGCTCATGCTGTAGCCGACGTTTGCATCCCGGGGATCCGGCACCGCCGCGAATCCGTCCCCGAAGCCGATCTCCTTCCAGTGGTGCGCCACGATGGCCGCGCCCTTGAACGAGGGCAGCTCCCATACCTGGCTCGGTCCCAGCCACGAGCCGTTGTCCTGCAGCCCGCCGTAGACGTTGAACGGCGTCGCGTGGTCCACGCTGATGTGGTAGAACTGCGCGAACACCAGGTTCTCCACGAACTGCCAGGCTCCGCCCCGGTCGTGGCTGATGTAGACGCCGCCATCGTTGCCATCGATCAGCGTGTGCCCGTTCGGGTGCGTCCAGAACGCGTGATGGTCCACGTGCACGCTCGACCACGGCGCGATGTTGCGGAACGTGCGCCCGCCATCTTCGCTCATGGTGAGATCGCCGGCCACGCGGTACACGCGGTTCTCGTTGGTGGGATCGACGTAGATGCGGCTGTAGTAGAATGGCCGGTCGTTCACGTTGGCCTCGGTGTTCACCGCACGCCACGTCTCGCCGCCGTCATCGCTCCGGAGCAGGGCGCTCTTTTCCGCTTCCACCAGCGCGTACGCCACCCGCGGATCGTTGCGCGCGAACGCCAGCCCGATCCGGCCGAGATCGCCCTTCGGCAGACCCTGCCTGTCCGTCAGGCGCTTCCAGGTCTCGCCGCCATCCCAGCTGGTCCAGAGACCGCTGCCCGGGCCACCCGACTCGAAGAACCAGGGCCAGCGCCGGTGCTCCCACGTCGAGGCCAGCAGGTGCTCCGGGTTGGACGGGTCCATCACCAGCTCGAACGCGCCCGTCTTCTGGTCTACGTACAGCACCTTCCGCCAGCTGCGGCCGCCATCGGCCGACATGCAGCCGCCCCGTTCTTCCCCATCGCTCCAGGCCGGGCCCAGCGCCGACACCCACACCGTATTCGGATCGCGCGGGTGCACCAC
The DNA here is from genome assembly GCA_012027055.1 of Gemmatimonadota bacterium. Taxonomy (GTDB): domain Bacteria; phylum Gemmatimonadota; class Gemmatimonadetes; order Longimicrobiales; family RSA9; genus VEPF01. The sequence continues at coordinate 2,537 of VEPF01000304.1, forward strand.
CACGGCAGCGATCCGCTCCGTGCCCGCCAGCCCCAGGTACTGCCAGCTCCGGCCGCCATCCCGCGTCTGCCACACGCCCCGCCCCACGCCCATGCTGTTGCGCGTGTTCGCCTCGCCGGTGCCGACGTAGACCACGTCCGGCGCCGATGGCGCAATGCCGATCGCCCCGATCGAGTTCACCGCGATCGTGTCCATCACCGGCGTCCACGTGAACGCGCCGTCCGCGGACTTCCAGAGGCCGCCCGTCGCCGCGCCCACCCAGATCTCGCGCTCATCCCGCGGCGAGACCGCGATGGCCGCGACCCGGCCGGACGTCCCGGGCGGGCCGATCGGGCGCGCGACCAGCCCGTGGAACGTGCTGTCCGCCGGGACAGGCACGGGGCTCCGGCCCGCCTGGGCCCGCAGGGGCGCGGCCGCGCTCGCGGCGAGCAGGGCCGCAAGGCCGGCGCCCCGCAGGGTGCGCACGGCGCGGGAAGGGCGGGGAGTCAGCAGTCGTGACATGAGTGGACTCCGGGAATGTCGGATTGCATGGCGCGAGCCGGCCGGGAGCCATGGCATCGCTCCGAGCGACCAGCCATAATGCTCGCACTCCCTGCAGGAACGGACAACACGGCGGATCCCACGACCCCAACCGGCGCCCCAACCGACTGGCGACTGCAGATTCCCGAGCACCACCGCCGGCACCTGCGCGCCTGGTTCCTGGCCATCGCCGGCCTGGTGGCGGGCGTGCTGGTGGTGGGAGGCGTTACGCGCCTGACCCGCTCCGGCCTGTCGATCGTGGACTGGGATCCCATCATGGGCGTGATCCCGCCCCTGGATCACGCGCAGTGGCAGGCCGCGTTCGACCGCTACCGGCAGTTCCCGGAATACCAGCAGCTGCGCCAGGGCATGTCCCTGGGCGAGTTCCAGTTCATCTACTACTGGGAGTACACGCACCGCGTCCTGGCCCGGCTGGTCGGGGTCGCGTTCCTGGTGCCGTTCCTGGGCTTCTGGGTGAGGGGCTACTTCAACCGGCCGCTGGCACTGCGGGCCCTGCTGCTGTTCGGGCTCGGCGCCCTGCAGGGGCTCATGGGCTGGCTGATGGTGGCGAGCGGGCTGGCCGACCGGCCGAGCGTGAGCCACTTCCGCCTGGCCGCGCACCTCGGCCTGGCATTCCTGATCTTCGGCTACGCCATCTGGCTCGTGCGCGAGCTGAGCCTACCCGGCGTGCGCCCAGCGCGCGACCGGAACCGCCGGCGCGCTCTGCTCCGCGGCCTGCGCGGCATCGGCGTGATTCTCGCCCTGCAGGTGCTCTGGGGCGCGTTCGTCGCCGGGCTCAAGGCCGGGCACTACGCCAACACCTTCCCGCTCATGGTGGGACGGCTGGTGCCGCCCGGCCTGCTCGCGTGGGACCCGCCCGCACTGGCGCTCCTCGAGAACCCGCTGAGCGTGCAGTGGACGCACCGCCTGCTCGGCACCGTGCTGCTGCTCGCCGCGGCCTGGTTCGCCCGGCACACCCGCCGGCTCGGCGCGGACCCCGGCTCGCGCCGGCTGAGTACCGCGTTGCTGGCGCTCGTCATGGTACAGTACACGCTCGGTGTGCTGACGCTGATCCGGTTCGTGCCGCTCGGCCTTGCCGCCACGCACCAGTTCGCCGCGCTGGCGCTGTTCGGCTGCTGGGTTTGGACGCTGCACCACGCGTGCCGGCTCGCGGAGGCCTGAAGCGGTCGCGACGGCCGAAGTCGCGGGCAGGAGATGCGCGGAGGGGGCGCCCGCCCCCCCCCCCGCGTCTGCTGGCTGCGGCCGCGCCGCTACCGCGCCGCGCCGCTCGTCCCGGCCTGCGCCAGGCGCTTCGGCCCGGCGTTCAGCACTTCGTCCGAGCAGCCGGCCGCGAACAGCTTGAAGTTCTCGATGAACCGGGCGGCCAGGGCGTCGTACTTCTTCCAGTACTCTTCCTTGTTGCCCCAGCTGCTGGCCGGATCGAGGATCTCGGCGGGCACGTCCGGGCAGCTGGTCGGCACCTCGAACCCGAACAGCGGGTCGATCCGGTAGCCGACGTCGTTCAGCCGTCCGTCCAGCGCGGCGTTGAGCAACGCCCGCGTGTGCCGGATGCTGATCCGCTTGCCGATCCCGAACGAGCCCCCCGTCCAGCCCGTGTTCACCAGCCAGCAGTTCACGCCATGCTTCGCCATCTTCTGCGCCAGCAGGCCGGCATAGACCTGCGGGTGGTGCACCATGAAGGGCGCGCCGAAGCAGGTGCTGAACGTGATCTGCGGCTCGATCCCCAGCCCGATCTCGGTACCCGCGATCTTCGACGTGTAGCCGCTGATGAAGTGGTACATGGCCTGCGCCGGGCTCAACCGCGAGATCGGCGGCAGCACGCCCGAGGCGTCGCAGGTCAGGAAGATGACGTTCTTCGGGTGCGTCCGCGTCATCTTGTCCGGCACCACGTTCGGGATGAACTCGAGCGGATAACTCGCCCGCGTGTTCTCCGTGATCCGGTCGTCGTTCAGGTCGATCTTCCGCGTGACCGGGTCCCACACCACGTTCTCCAGGATGGTGCCGAACCGGCCCGTGCACGCGTGGATCTGCGGCTCGTGCTCCGCCGAGAGCCGGATCACCTTCGCGTAGCACCCGCCCTCGAAGTTGAATACGCCGTCATCGGACCAGCCGTGCTCGTCGTCACCGATCAGCCGGCGCCTGGGGTCCGCCGACAGCGTGGTCTTGCCGGTGCCCGACAGCCCGAAGAAGAGCGCCACATCGCCCGCATCGCCCACGTTCGCCGCGCAGTGCATGGCGAGCACGCCCTGGAGCGGCAGCAGGAAGTTCATGACCGTGAACGCGCTCTTCTTGATCTCCCCGGCATACGTGGTGTTGGCGATCAGCGCGATCCGCTGCGCGAAGTTCAGCAGGATGGCCGTGTCCGTGCGCGTCCCGTCGATGCGCGGGTCCACGGTCAGCCCCGGCAGCGCGATGATCGTGAACTCGGGCACGAACCGCTTCGCCTCGTCCGCGGTCTTCACCGGGAGGAACATGTTCCGCGCGAACAGGCTGTGCCACGCCTTCTCCGTGATCACCCGCACCGGCATCCGGTAGTTCGGGTCGGCGCCCACGTAACAGTCCTGCACGTACACTTCCTCGCCGATCAGGTACGTCTGCACGCGGCTGAGCAGCGCGTTGAACTTGTCGGAGGCGAACGGCCGGTTGTACTCGCCCCACCAGACGTGCTCCTCCGTCGAGTCTTCCCTGACGATGAACTTGTCCGCCGCGGCGCGCGCCGTGTGCTTGCCGGTGTGCACCACGAACGGCCCGCCCACCGTCATGTGGCCCTCGTTGCGGAAGATCGCTTCCTCGTAGAGCGCCTCCGACGGGAGGTTCCAGAACACCCGGTCCAGGTTCGTCAGGCCCAGGTTGCTCAACTTGTAGTCGCTGGCCAGCTCGCCGGCCTGCTTCTTCGCGGGGGTATCGAACTCCAGGTATTTCATCGGAATGCTCCGAATTAGTGCCTTTGCCGGGGCGGCGGCCGGAGGCGGCCACCGCCGTGCGAGCCTTACCAGTCCCTGACGAGCTTGCGCGTGCCGATGTACAGCTCGTTCGGGGCATCCGGATCCAGCACCCACTTCATGCGCTCGATCCCCTCCGTGATGTCCTTCACGGCGCCGCAGTAGCTGATGCGCAGGTGGCCGTCCAGCCCGAACTCGATGCCGGGCATCACCAGCACCCGCACCTTGTCCAGCAGCTTCTGCGCGAGTCGCGCCGAGTTCTTGTCGTACGCCGAGAAGTCGGCGAAGCAGTAAAACGTGCCGTCCGGCCGCTGTACCTTCACGCCCTCGAACGCCTGCAGGCGCGAGATCAGCACGTTGCGGTTGTTCTCCAGCGTCTGGCGCAGGCTTTCCACCCCCGCCTGCACCCCCATCAACGCGCCTACCGCCGCGTGCTGCACGATCGCCGAAGGCCCGGACGTCTGGTGGCTCTGGATGTTGGTCATCACCCGGATCAGCTGCCGGCTCGCCACCGCCCAGCCCAGCCGGAACCCGGTCATGGCGTACTGCTTCGAGACGCCGTTCACCACGATCAGCTTCGAGTTCTCCGACAGGTCCTTCGCGTACTTGTAGCAGTTGATCGGCTTCCGCCCATCGAAGATGAGCCGGTGGTAGATGTCGTCCATGATCAGGTAGAGATCGCGGTCCTCGCAGAACTGCACGATCTCCGCGATGAACGACTCCGGGTACATCGCGCCCGTCGGGTTGTTCGGGCTGTTGATGATCACGGCCTTGGTGTACGGGCCGACCTTGGCCTCGATGTCCTTGAGCCGCGGGTAGAACGAGCCGTCCTCGGGATACACCGGCACGCCGACCCCGCCGCACAGCTTGGCCATCTCCGGATAGCTCACCCAGTAGGGCGCCGGGTAGACCACTTCCTCCTGCGGGTTCAGGATCGCCTGCAGTGCGACCATGATCGCCTGCTTGGCACCGCCGGAGCAGATCACGTTCTCCGGCTCCACGTGCCGGTGGTAGAACTCCTCCGTGTACCGGATCACCGCCTTCTTGAGCGCGGGGATCCCGTCCGCGGGGGTGTAGCGGACCTCGCCGCTGTTCAGCAGCTGCGCGGCGGTGACGATGGCGTCTATGGGCGGCATGCTCTTCGGCTCGCCGCCGCCCAGATGGATGACGGGCTCTCCCTTCGACCGCAGGATCGCCGCCGTCTCGTTCAGCTTGAGGGTGGCTGACTCCGCGATCGATCGGCCGATCTGGCTGATACTCATAGCTAGGATTCCTGGCGAACGGGGGTGCCGCAGATCGCAACGGACCAGGCACGGGATACTGACCTGGCCTCAGCCTATGCGCGCGCTTGCCGGGCGTCAACGAGGGCCGACGGCCGGGGTCGCCCGGGGCGCGGGCGCACCCCGCGGTTGCACGGGCGTCACACAGGCGCTGCGTCCGGATGCCAGCTAGGCAGGTTCCTGACGTGCACCCACCACTTCCACCCGCGCGGCGTGGCCCGGAACACCGGCCAGGCGCCGGTCGCTGGTGAGCAGCGGTGCGTTAAGCGCTTCCGCGAGCGCCAGGTAGCACGCGTCGTATGCCGTGGCATGCGCGCGCAACGACCAGATGCGGTCCAGGAACAGGTAGTGGGGGTAGCGCTCGATACGGAATGCCTCGAGATCCGCCAGCGCTTCCCGACCTCGGCGCGCGCTCAGCGCCCCCGCCCGCTCGTACCGCCTGAGCACCTGCGCCACCTCGAGATCGAGCAGGTGGGGCGCATGCAGCGTGGCGCCGCTGAAGAGCCGCGCCTCCACCTCCGGCGCCGCGTCGGTACGGAGCAGCAGCTCCAGCAGTGCCGACGCATCCACCACTATCACCGCGCGTCCCGCTCCGCCCGCACGGCCTCGGCCGGCGACTCCGCAGGGTATACCGCTGCCCGTTCCCGGATCCGGCTCAGCAGCACGTCCGGCTCCGGCCGCGCCGCCGCCTTGCGGATCACATCCAGCAGGTAATCCGACAGCGTCATGCCGGCCTTTGCCGCGCGCGCCTTCAGCTCCCGGTGCAGCTGGTCGGGCACATTCCTGATCTGGATCATTGGCATGTGTGCAACATGAACACATGTGTCGCACATGTCAATATTCCGTGGCGTAGTGATTGTTGCCGGTCATTGTCGGACGAACCACGGGGCACGCCCATGCCAGCATGAGCCAACCCTATACCGAAAATAAACCGAAGATGCTAGAATGGGACGCATGCCCACCAACGTGCGTATCCTGCTCCTCGCCGACACTCACCTCGGCTTCGACCTGCCCGTCCGCCCGCGCGGCGCGCGCCGGCGGCGAGGCCACGATTTCCTGGCCAACTACGCTGCCGCGCTGCAGCCGGCGCTGGATGGCGAAGTGGACATCGTCGTCCATGGGGGGGACGTCTTCGACCGCCCGCGGGTGCCCGCCACGCTTGCTCGGCAGGCCTATGAGCCACTGGCGCGGATCGCCGCGCGGGGTATTCCGGTGTTCCTGGTGCCGGGGAACCACGAGCGGTCGCGCCTCCCGCATGCCGGCCTCGCTGCGCACCCCGGCACGTACGTGTTCGACCGGCCCCGGACGTTCGTCGTGGAGGTGCGGGGCGTACGGGTCGCGCTGAGCGGCTTTCCGTTCCACCGGCGCGCCGTCCGTTCCTGTTTTCAGGAACTGTTGGCATGCAGTGGCTGGCTCAACGAATCTGCGGCATTTCGCCTGCTCTGCATGCACCAGTGCGTCGAAGGCGCGACCGTGGGTGCCCAACAATTCATGTTCCGCAACGGTGCGGACGTGGTGCGGATCCGGGATATCCCCAGTCGGTTCACGGCCGTGCTCTCGGGACATATCCACCGCCAACAGGTTCTGCGAACAGACCTGCAGGGCCGGCCATCGGAAACGCCGGTGCTCTATCCGGGCTCGATCGAACGGACGTCGCTGGCGGAAATCGGCGAGCCGAAAGGCTTCATGGTGGTGCACCTGACCGCAGGCGGGACCGGCGCCAGCGCGCGCTGGGATCTCCGGCCACTGTCGGCCAGGCCAATGGTCAAGAAAGAGCTGCGGGTCGCCGGCCAGAGTGCGGCACTTTTGCACCGCGCGGTTAGTGAGGTCATATCCGCCGTACCAGCAGACGCCGTACTTCGCATCCGCCTGGTCGGTGTGCTCACCGACGCGCACCTGCGTGCCATCTCGGCGCCATGCCTGCGGGCGATTGCGCCGCCTGGCATGAACGTCGACGTCAGAGCAGGGAACTGGCCATTCCCGCGGCGCCTATCCGCGCCGGCGACGGGGCCGCACGCTTCCGCGTCACCTTCCCGCACCTTTCCGCTCGCGCAGCTCGATCTTGCCATGCCGGCCTGAAACCCGGCAGCTATGTGTCCGTATTGACTCCCTGAAGGTGCGTATTAGGTTTCGGCGTCCGGTCCGGCGCGGGCGGCAGTCCGCGCAAACGGCCGGAGTCATCCAGAAACCGCAGCCTTGGTGAAGAGGTCGG
>VEPF01000304.1:9520-23407 GCA_012027055.1 Gemmatimonadota bacterium
GCACTGTGCCGGCCTTTCTCATTTTCGCTCCAGCGGAGGTGTTCCCATGAAGGTCTGGCTGCGCCGATTGGCGATCGGGTTGGGAGTCCTGGCCGCCCTGGTGTTTATCGCCATCAGCGGTGTGTACGGTCTGAGCGCGGCGGCGGTGGGCAACAATCATGTGGGCAAGCCGCACCCGTTCAACTCGGCCATCGGACGGGTCGCGGAAGGGGAGCGGCTGGCGGCGATGTACGGCTGCATGGAATGCCACGATCGGGATTTCGGCGGCAAGCTGTTGATCGACGGGCTGCCGTTCGCGCGCGTGCCCAGCTCCAACCTGACGGCCGGCCGGGAGAGTGGCGCGCTGACGGACGAGCAGTTCGAGCAGGCGGTGCGGCACGGGATCGGGGCGGACGGCCGCGCGCTTTTCGTCATGCCGTCGGCCGAGTACGTCTATCTCAGCGATCAGGACGTCGCAGACATCCTGGCCTACCTGCGCACCGTGCCCACGGTCGAGCGCGCGCTGCCCGCCCGCAAGTTCGGACCGGTGGGTCGCGCGCTGGTCGTGGCCGGGAAGGTGCAGTTCGCGCCCGACCTGATCGCCGCGACCCCCGACGCGCCGCGCCTGGCCCGCCCTTCGGGCACGGATCCGCTGCGGCTGGGCTACTATCTGACGCGCCTGTGCACTGGCTGCCATGGTCCGGAGCTGGCAGGGGCGCCGCCCATGGACCCCAACGCCCCGCCGGGAGCCAACCTCACTCCGGCCGGTCACCTGAAGAACTGGACGCGCGAGGACTTCCTGAACGTCATGCGCACCGGCCGAACGCCGGAGGGCAAGCAGCTCGACCCGCAGATCATGCCCTGGCAGGCCATCGGCCAGCAGGCGCAGCCGTCCGAGCTGGACGCGGTCTGGGCGTACCTGCAAACGCTCCAGCCAAAGCCGAGCCCGGTGCAGCAGTAGCACGGACCCTCGGCTGCAAGCGGTGAGGCCCGGCGGCGCACGAGCGCTGCCGGGCCTTTCGCATTGCGCAACCACACCGGGCGGGAGGAATCGCTGTCGCAGTCGTCAGTGCTGCGGAGAGAGACCGTTTGGGCGGATCGCGTGCCGGCCGAGCCTTCCGTGTTTCGGAACGTAACGCCACGGCGCATCAGCATTGCGATCCGCACGCCGCAGTTCCTACTTTACCGTATCCCTGGAAAAAACGTACCCGCCGCCGCGACATGCGCCTCAGTGCAGAGGCGCGGCGGCTTATCACATCGATTCATGGAGGCCTCACATGAGGCGACGTCTGCTTCTCCTGGTTCCGGCGCTCGTTGCCGGCTTCATCACTGCCTGCCAGGACCAGGGTCCCACGGCAGTTGACCAACCGCAGATCCAGGCCAGCGTCGGCCAGGCCGTTCCCGGCGAATGGATCGTCGTGTTCAAGAATGACGTGCCGGACGCGCCCGGGCTGGCGCGGCAGCTGGTCGCGAGCCACGGCGGCCAGTTGCGCTTCACGTACCAGTACGCGCTGAAGGGCTTCGCGGCATCGCTGCCGGATGCGGCCGTTCAGGCGCTTCAGCGGAACCCGAACGTGGCGTTCGTCGAGCCGGATCAGGTGGTGTACGCATCGGCCACGCAGACCGGAGCGACGTGGGGATTGGACCGCATCGATCAAAGGGATCTGCCGCTGAACAGCACGTACACATACGACTACACGGGTTCGGGCGTTACGGCGTACATCATCGATACTGGCATCCTGCTCACGCACAACGAATTCGGTGGCCGTGCCGTTGATGGATACGATGCGGTCGATGGCACGCTCCCGGCCGCTGACTGCAACGGCCATGGAACTCACGTGGCCGGCACGGTGGGTGGAACCACCTATGGCGTTGCCAAGGGTGTGAGCCTGGTGGCAGTGCGCGTTCTGAATTGCAGCGGGAGCGGAACCACGGCCGGCGTCATTGCTGGGATCAACTGGGTCACTGCGAATGCCAAGAAGCCTGCGGTTGCCAACATGAGCCTCGGTGGTGGCATCAGCAGCTCACTCGACGTTGCCGTGCAGAACTCCATCGCGGCTGGCGTCAGCTATGCGGTGGCAGCGGGGAACAGCAACGCGGATGCCTGCAACTACTCGCCGGCCCGGGTAGCCCAGGCCATGACGATCGGCGCCAGCACCAGCACCGACGCCAGGGCATCGTACTCGAACTATGGGAGCTGCGTGGACTGGTTTGCGCCCGGGTCGAGCATCACCTCGGCTTGGTACACGAGCAATACCGCGACGAACACGATCAGTGGCACGTCCATGGCGACCCCGCACACCGCAGGTGTGGCCGCGCTGTATCTGCAAGCGAATCCGTCTTCGCCGCCGCAGCAGGTGCGGGATGCACTGTATGCTGCCACCACCAAGTCCAAGGTCAGCAGCTCCAACAGCACCAACAACCACCTGCTGTACAGCCTCGTATCGGGCACGCCCCTGAACAGCCCGCCGACCGCATCGTTCACGGCGCCCGCGTGCACCGTGGGCGTGGCGTGCAACTTCACGGACGCCAGTACCGATGCCGACGGCACCATTGCGGCCAGGAGCTGGGACTTCGGTGACGCCACGCCGCCGTCTACTGCCCCGGATCCGTCGCACACGTATGCAGCCGCCGGAACCTACACGGTGACGCTGACGGTTACGGATGACGACGGAGCCTCCAACAGCATAAGCAAGCAAGTGACGGTCTCAACCACACCGCCGCCGAGCGCCATCACGCTCTCCGTGACAGCATACAAGGTGAAGAACGTAAAGAAGGCGGAACTTACATGGTCGGGTGCTACTTCCACGAACGTGGACGTGTACCGGACGGGAGTCATAGTAAAGACCGTCGCCAACACCGGCGCGTACACCGACCTGCCGTTCAAGACCACCACAACCGCCACGTACAAGGTGTGCGAAGCGGGCACCACCACGTGCTCGAATTCCGTAACAGTCACCTGGTGACGCGCACTCTTCGCGCGTGAGAAAGGCGCCCCCGGCACTCGTGCCGGGGGCGCTGTTCTTATCCAACCATCGAAACCCGCCTGCTGTCCAATCCGTACGGCAAGTCGGAACCAGTCCGCGGGAGGATCCATGCCCAACGTACGCCGCACCCTGCTCGCCGCCCTCGCCGCACTTGTCCTCGTCCTGGTTGCCACCGCCCTGAACGCCCAGAACACCGAGCGCTTCTCGCTTTCCGGCAACGCCATCGCCGTCTACAACCTGGCCGGTTCGGTGCGCGTGGCAGCCGGTTCGGGCGCCGCGGTGGTGGTGGAGGTGACCCGCGGCGGCGACGACGCTTCGGACCTGAAGATCGAGCGCCGGGAGGTGAACGGGCGCGCGGCCCTGGTCGTCCGGTACCCGGAGGGCAGGGACGTCGTCTACAACAACTCTCGCTGGGGCGGGCAGAGCACCGTCAATGTGCGGGATGACGGCACGTTCTTCGACGAGGAAGGCGACCGCGGGCGGCGGGTGACCATCCGCAATTCCGGGCGCGGCACCGAGGCGCATGCCGACCTCCGCATCCTGGTGCCTGCGGGCAGGTCGGTGGCCGTGCGTCTGGCCGTGGGTGACGTCAGCGCCGCCGGAGTGAACGGCGATCTCGACATCAACGTGGGGTCGGCGCCGGTCGAGACCAGCAGCACCCGGGGCGCGCTGCGGGTGGACACCGGCTCCGGCCGGGTGCGGGTGACCGATGCCGAAGGCGACGTCATCGTCGACACGGGTTCCGGCGGGGTCGAACTGTCCGGCGTGCGCGGCAACGAGGTCAGCGTGGACACCGGGTCGGGCGCGGTGACGGGCAATGGCATCACGGCGGCCAACCTCGCTGTGGATACGGGCTCAGGGCACGTCGATCTCACCGCGGTCGCGGCGCCCGCCCTCGAGGTGGATACCGGCAGCGGCGCCGTGGACCTGCAGCTCACGACCGCCGTCGACCGCGTGCGGATCGACACTGGTTCCGGTGCGGTGCGCCTGGCGGTGCCCGCCGACCTGGGCGCGTCGCTCCACCTGGAAACCGGCAGCGGCGGCATCTCAGCCGACGTCCCGATCACCATCACGGAGCGTGAGCGCGATCATCTCATCGGCCGCATCGGCGACGGCAAGGGCACCATCGAGATCGATACCGGCAGCGGCGCGGTACGGATCACGCGGCGCTGAGCGGCCCCGACGCAACCATGAGCCCGGCAGGGCGGAATGCTCTGCCGGGCTCCTGACATCGTGAACCGGGCGTGCGCGCACGACCTCGCGAACCGGGTTCGCGCGGCCGCGGCGGCGCGGACGTCGGATGGCCCGACCTGCGCACACCCGCCTCCTCCCGCGGGTCTTCAGTAGTTCCGTCCCGCCCGCCGCACGTTCGCTCCCGGCGGGAAATCCGTTCGCCCCTGTGCGTGAACCTTCGTGAGCCCTCCCGGCGTCTAACTGAGTATCCAGCTGGGTTACTTCCACCAATCCCTGTCCGGGGCAACCCATGAATCCGGTGTCTGCCGCCACCGCCGCGCTGAGTGCCTTCCTGCTGCCCGCGGCCGTGGCCGCGCAGGCGGCTACGGTCGTGCCCTCGGCCCTGCCCGGGAGCGCCGACCATGCTGTCGCCCAACGCCTGGAGGCCACCTCGCTGAGCGGCTCGATCCAGGTCGATGGGAAGCTCGATGAGGCCGCCTGGGCCGCGCTGCCCGCCTTCACGCAGTTCACCCAGTTCGAACCCGCCAACGGCACGGCGGCCACGCAGCGCACCGAAGTCCGCGTCGCCTTCGACGCCAGCGCCCTCTACATCGGCGCCCGCATGTACGACAGCCTGGGCAGCGCCGGCGTGCGCACGCGGCTCGGCCGGCGCGATGACAGCCTCGAGGGCAATCTCAGCGGCGACTACGTGCAGTTCGTGTTCGACACGTTCCACGACCACACCGGCCGGACCATGTTCACGGTCAATCCGTCCGGCGTGAAAGGGGACGCCGGCCAGGCCGCGCCCGACGCCGACCCTGCGTGGGACCCGGTGTGGGACCTGAGCACGAGCATCGACTCGCTGGGCTGGACCGCGGAGCTCCGCATCCCGTTCTCGCAGTTGCGCTACCCGGCGGATGCCGCGCAGACCTGGGGCATCCAGGTGTGGCGCTTCGTGGAGCGGCTCAACGAGACGGACATGCTCGCGCACTGGCGCCAGGACGACCAGGGCGGGCCCCGGCTCTTCGCGCACCTGGACGGGATCCGCCCACCCGAGCGCAGGCTCGCGCTCGAGCTCCTGCCCTACGCCCTGGCCCGCGCCGACCGGCTGCAGTCGGTGGCCGCGGGCCACCCGTTCACGAACGGCCGGGAGCGCAGCTGGCGGGTGGGCGGGGACGTGAAGGCGCTGCTGTCCTCGTCGGTGACCGTGGATGCCACGTTCAACCCCGACTTCGGACAGGTCGAGGTCGACCCCGCGGTGGTGAACCTCACGGCCTTCGAGACCTTCTTCCCCGAGAAGCGCCCGTTCTTCGTGGAAGGCAGCGGGCTGTTCAGCTTTGGCGGCATGAGCTGCATGTTCTGCACGGGTGGCCAGAGCCTGTCGCTGTTCTACTCGCGGCGGATCGGCCGCCAGCCGCAGGGCTCGCTCGAGAGTGACCCCGCGTTCGAGGATCGCCCCGAGAGCACCACCATCCTGGGCGCCGCCAAGCTCACCGCGCGCACGCCATCCGGGCTGCAGCTCGGGATCCTGAATGCGACGACGTCGTCCGAGCGGGCTCGCGGCGTCACCGCTGCCGGCGAGCGCTTCAGCCAGGAGATCGAGCCGCTCACCAACTACCTGGTCGCGCGCGTCAAGCGCAACTCCCCGGACGGCAACCTCCAGCTCGGCGCGGCCGGCACCTCCGTGTACCGCCGCTTCACAGGTGACAACCCGGGCCTCGAGGAGCTGCTGCCGGTGCACGCGGAGGCCGCCGGCGCGGACCTCAACTACTCGTGGGGCCAGCGGAAGTACAGCCTGATGGGCAGCCTGGCGCTCTCGCAGGTCAATGGCGACACCGCGGCCATGCTGCGTCTCCAGCGCGCCTCCTCGCGCTACTTCCAGCGCCCGGACCGCGGCAACGGCAGCAACCGGCTGCTGAGCGATGCGTTCGATCCCGGCCTCAATACGCTCCGCGGCGCGGCGGCCTACGCGCGCGTCGCCAAGGAGTCCGGGCTGTGGCTGTGGGAGACGCAGGTGGACCTGCGCACGCCCGGCTTCGAGGTCAATGACGCGGCCTTCCTCACCCGCGCCGATTACACCCGGGTGAGCGCCAACCTCGCGCGGGCGCAGACCAAACCGGGCCGCACCTTCCGGCGCTGGGACATCCTCGCTGGCGGCAGCCAGCAGGCAAACTTCGATGGCGACGTCACCGACCGCGAGTTCCACCTGTGGCTCGGGCGGATCACCCCCAATACCTGGATGAACACCGGCTTCCTGATCTTCCGGCCGGAGCGGCTGGATGACCGCGCCACCCGCGGCGGGGCGGTGGTCCGCCAGCCATCCAGCTGGATGGCCGCGCTCAACATCCAGAGCGATGGCCGCCAGCCGATCGTGGGCTCGCTCGGCCTGAACGGCGGCCGCTCGGCCGACGGCGGCTACGACCTGAACACCGAGCTCGAGCTGCAGCTCAAGCCGACCGCCGCGGTGAGCCTGTCCTTGGGACCCTCCTGGTCGCGTGGTCGCACGCAGGCCCAGTACGTGCGCGCCTTCACGGATCCCGCCGCCAGCTCGTTCTTCGGCCGGCGCGCCATCTTCGCCGCCATCGACCAGCGCGAGCTCTCGCTGGAGACACGCCTCAGCGCCACCTTCTCGCCCACGCTCTCCCTCGAGCTGTTCGCGCAGCCGTTCGTGGCCGCCGGCGATTACGACGCGTTCAAGGAGTACGTCCGCCCGCGCAGCACGAGCACGCGGACGTTCGCTCCGGCACAGATCGCGGAGGTGCGCGACGAGCAGGGGCGGGTGCAGCAGTACCTGATCGATGCCGATGGCGACCCCGCCACCGCCGGCCTGCGCATCGACAACCCGGACTTCAACACCCGCTCGCTGCGCGGCAACGCCGTCCTGCGCTGGGAATACCGGCCCGGGTCCACGCTCTTCCTGGTGTGGCAGCAGCAGCGGAGCGGAGACGTGCTGCGCGGCGACTTCGAGCTCGGCCGCGACGCGGCCGCGATCTTCCGCAACCGGCCGGACAACATCTTCGTGGTGAAGGCCAGCTACTGGCTGGGGCTGTAGCCGGGATCGGCGCCGCTCGCGCCGGCCTCCTTGTTCGGAGGCGCGCCGGGGCCGCAGTTTGGCGATCGGGAGCGCGGCATGGGCGCAACGCTCCCGCAGGCAGCTTCTGCCAACCTCACGCGCGGATCCGATCATGCCGTCGAGACTCGAACCAGACCCGGTCCAGCTCCCCAGCCTCTACCGCGAGTATGCGGAGTGGTATCCGCTGCTGACGCCGGTCGGCGACTACGCTGAGGAGGCCGCGTTCTACCGGCGCCTGTTCGAGGCCCACTGCCGGCATCCGCCGCGCACCCTGCTCGACCTCGGCTGCGGCGGTGGCCACAACGCCTTCCACATCAAGGCCGCCATCGCCTGCACGCTGGTCGACATCGCACCGGCCATGCTCGCCGTGAGCCGCCGCATCAACCCCGAGTGCGAACACCTGCCTGGTGACATGCGGCAGATCAGGCTCGGTCGCACCTTCGACTGCGTGCTGGTACACGACGCGATCTGCTATATGGCCACTCGCGGCGACCTCGCGCGCGCGCTCGCCACCGCCTTCGTGCACACCGCGCCCGGAGGAGTGGCCCTGTTCCAGCCGGATTTCGTCACCGAGAACTTCGACGCCGGGACCGAGGCGGGCGGCTCCGATGGTGCCGATCGCGCCCTGCGCTACATCGAGTGGCGCTGGACCCCGAATGCGGACGGCGAGACCTACCTGACCGAGATGGCGTATCTGCTGCGCAACGAGCGCGGCGAGGTCGATGTCGTCCACGACCGGCACTTGATGGGGCTGTTCCCGCGCGCCGTCTGGCTGGAGCTGATCCGGGCCGCCGGGTTCGCGCCGCTCGCGGTGCCTTTCGAGCACAGCCGCGCCGCCGGCCACGAGGTCTTCCTGGGCTTGCGCCCGGGATCGGCAGCAGGTCCCGCCCACGAGTGATGCCGCACACGCGCGGGAGCCCCTGTCTGAATCATCCCTTGGCACGAATATTGCCCACTTCATGGTCGCAAAAGCGCCAGCGGCGCACTGCCAGCGGCGAGCCAGACGCTGTCGGCTGGAAGGCTCGGCCGCACCGCACCGGTGTGGGCAGGGCAACAACAATGTGCGGGCCGCACCACCGGCGCGGCCCGCACGCACGTCTGCCTGACTTTCCGGACCGAACGAGCGCCTAACGGGTCCGCACCGGCACCGGGTGATTCGGGTCCTCGTACGGCCGCAGATGCTCCTCCAGGAACGCCCACGTCCGGTTCCAGGAGTCCCGCTGCGCCGGCGAATCCACGCGCTCCAGCGTCTGTGAGTCCACCCGTCGGCTGAAGGAGTGACCGACGCTTTGCCCCCACGGATCCGGGTCCACGTAGATCTTGGTCTCCGTGATTTCCGGCTTCGTGGCGCGCAGCTTGTACACCAGCATGCCGTCCTCCTCGAAGTCCACGTCCTCGTCGTTGGTGGCGACGTGGACCAGGAGCGGGGTGTTCAGCTTGTCCACCTGGTAGAACGGCGAACGCTCGACGTAGATGTCCCGCTTCTCGAACGGCAGCCCCTGGACGCGCGCCTGCGTCGCGAAGCTCCGCTGGTAGCTGGGCCCCTTCCACGAGAGCCGCTGGAACAGATTGGTCACCGGCACGATGGCCGCGCCCGCCTGGAACGGATGCTGGTCGCGGGTCACGGCCATGATCGTGATGTAGCCGCCGTGGCTCCACCCCATGATCCCCACGCGGGCCGGGTCTACGTGCGGCAGCTCCTTCGTCATGTAGTCGTAGGCCGAGATGACGTCGTCCACCTCGTAGCCGCCGTAATCGATGGCGTTATGGAACTCCTTCCCGTACCCGGTGCTGCCGCGATACTCCGGGCAGATCACCACGTAGCCCCGCTCCACGGCCTCGCGCACGAAGGGCCACATGGACTGCCCCCAGTTGGCGTGCACGCCGCCGTGTACCCAGATCATGGCCGCATGCCCCTTCGCCCCGCGCTTCTCGAGCGGCTGGAACAGGTAGGCGGGGATTTCCAGGTCCCCGATCCGGCTGCGGTACTTGATCTTCTTGAAGTCCACCACGCCCTTCGTCACGGCCCGGTAGATGGAGTCGGTGGTAGCCTTCCGCTCGATGTCGCGCTCGTAGTTCGCCACGGGGTGGTCGGCCGGGTCATTGCTGACGTACAGCAGCTCCATGCGGGCCGAGTCCTTCTTCACGACCTGCCGCGGCAGTGAATCCTCCTGGGCCCGGGCGGCACCGGGGAGCACGATTGCCACCGAGAGCGCGGCGAGCCCATAGAGCGCCAGGGCATTGAACCTTGCTGTGGTCATGTGAGGTTCCTTGGGTAGGGCGGTTGGTTGGAAGCAGGATCCCAGCCGGTTACGATTCTGTCAATGCCAGCTCCGTCGGATGCCGCTCAGGCGTCGCGGGGCACAGCCCCGGCGGGTTGGCCATGGCAGACGGCCGCGGCGAGGTGGGGCGCGCCCTGACACGAGGGGAACCGCGCGAACAGTGGCCCGCCGCGAACGCCGTTCCTTCTTGCGCCGGGCCGCCCGGCGGCCGATTCCTTTCAGCACCGGAGGCGGCTCGCAATCATGAAGCGCGACGTTCTCATCGTCGACGACGATTCGCGCATCCGCGCATCGCTGGCGGAGGCGCTGTCCAGGTCGGACACCACCAGAACGCAGCCCAGGCCCTCGAGCCTGGCGGCGAGGCGAGGGTGGCCGCGGGCGCGGAGGACGGGAGCATCGAAGTGGCGGTCACCGACAACGGGGTCGGGATCCCCGAGCACGACCTGAGGCGGGTCTTCGAGCCGCTCTTCTCCACGAGGCCCGAGGGCACCGGTCTCGGCCTGCCGATCGCCCGCCGCATCGCCGTCGCCCATCGTGGGAGTCTCGAGCTGGAGAGCGAGGCGGGGAAAGGGACTACCGTGACGGTCCGGCTCCCGTTCGCGCCCTCCCCCCAGACGGCCGCTGGTCTGTCACATTCCGGCGCGGGACTGTAACGAAGCGTTACAGACGGTACTGGACCTGCCGTACCACCGCTCAAGGTAAATCGTTTCCTCACAAAATCTTGCAGCTGATGAGGAAAAGCGCCGAGGGGCCGAATGGCGCACCGTGGCGTGTCGCGGTGGTGCAGGGAAGACTGTCGGCGCCCGTGTGGTCGCCGGATGGTCGCTGGCTCGCGGCGAACTACTCCGCGCCGGGCGCAAAGCCACGCTACGCCGTGCTGGTCGTTACGCTGGCGCCCGACGGCCAGGCGAGCGCGCCGCCGCGGCTCGTCGAGGCCGGACTTCTGTGGGGCGGCTCACTCGCCTGGCTGTCCGACAGCCGGGCGGTGACTGTTCTCGGCACGGGCGGCGAGGGAAGCGAGGCCGACATCTGGCTGCTCTCGCTTCGAGAAGGGGATCCTCCGGTCAACCTCACCCGGGACGATCCCTCGAACATGGTGGATTACTCGCTCTCGCCCGACGGCCGGCACATCGCGTACTCGGCGGAGATCCCGCGTGGCAGCTCGATCTGGCGGATCGACCTGCAGCCGTGATCGTGCGGGCTATGGTCCGATCCTGGGCCAGGCAAGCAGCTGGAAGGCGAGGCGAGGTCGGACGGGCGGCACCCGGGTGGCCATCCTGAGCGATGGACCCCGTTCCGCCGACCGAAGAGCCCGGCAGGCAACCGCCTGCCGGGCTCTTCGCTGCTCGGTGCGCCGAGCAGCACCCGCGTATCACCAGGTTCGATGGCGGCAACACCCACGCGCCGGAGGAGTGGTGGCGCGACGTAGACTCGCACGTCGCCGTGCAGCGGGCCCTCCTGATCCTGCTCGCGGAGGCCGGGTTGGACTGACGCATGACGCCCGTGTGATCCGCGGGTTGTCCCCATGACGCGCTTCTGAAAGGGCCATGACACCGCGTCGCTAACCTGGTCGTGCGTATCGCCCCGGGTGCGGGGCGAACGGATCCGGGCGCCCTCCGCGGCGCCCTCTGGCCGGGGAGGTTCCCATGCGACGTTTCATTGGTGCCGGCACGGTGGTCACCCTCATGCTGCTGCTGTCCGCGGGCAATGCGGTCGCACAGCAGACGACGCCGGCGGTGGCCCAGGTTCACGCGCAGGCCCTGGCCCTGCAGGAGAATCAGTCGATGCTGGTTCCCGCCGCCCGCCTGTACCTGCGCGAGGCCGCGCTCCGGGGCGATGATGACCCGCAGGGCGTGAAGTGCCTCACGACCGCGGCGCACCTGTTCTACTACGCGGGGCGTCGCGCGGAAGGCCGCCGCGTCATGGAACAGGCGGCGAACGCGGCGCTGGCGGTAGGTGACATCAATGCGGCCGCGCGGACGTACCTGCTGGCGGCCTGGATGGCCCAGGCCGATGGCAGGACCGGCGATACTCGCCGCCTGGCGCACGAGGCGGAGATGCTCGCTGCCTCACCGCTGCTCGCGGCCGTTGACCGGACCGCGATCAGGCAGTGGGTCAACGGCGTCACCACCATCAGCCTGCGATGAAGCCCGCGCGCCGGGGGGGCTGGCAGCGTGCTTGCCCCCCCGGCTCGCCCGGTGTAGCGTGAAACAGGCGGTTCCCGAGGTCGCGCTCTGCCGCGGTCGCTCCCCTTCGTACCATGAGGTACGGCATGCCTGTCCGGCTTCACGTGCTGGGTGGTCTGCATGCATTCCGCGACGCTGTTCCGCTCGCCTGGGTACCCGCGCAGCGCGTTCGTTCCGCCCTCCTGGTCTACCTCGCCCTGACCCGTGAAGCCGCACGCGACCAGCTCGCCCAGCTCCTCTGGCCGGACGAAGCGGCGGAGCGTGCCCGCCACGCGCTCAGCCAGACCCTCTATCTGCTGCGCCAGGCCTTCGGCGAGAGCTGCATCGAGAACACCGGCCAACTGCTCCGGTTCGGTGCCCCGGTGGAGTGCGACGCGCTGCAATTCGAGGGCGCCGTCGCGCGCGGCGACCTCGTCCAGGCCGTGTCCCTCTACCGCGGTGCGTTCCTGAAGGACGTGAGCCTGAGCGAGAGCCCGGAGTTCGAGGCCTGGGTGGACCGCGAGCGGGCGAAGTACGGGCGGCTGCACCGCCGCGCTTGCCGCCTGCTGATCGACGGGCTGGTCGGCGAGCGCCGGCTGGTGGAGGCCATCGAAGCCGCCCGTGAGTGGGTTTCGCTCGAGCCGTTCGATGACGAGGCGCAGCACCGGCTGATCGAGCTGCTGGCCGCGAACGGACAGCGCTCGGATGCGCTGGAGCACTACGGACTGTACGAGAAGCTGCTCGCGCGCGACGAGCTGGTTCCGCTCGATGAGACCAGAGCCCTGGTGGCGCAGCTGAGAGCGTCCGAGCTCGGGCGGATCGCGTCGGTGACGACGTCGTTACCCGAGGTTGCCGGTGCTGCGACGGACCACGCCGCACGATCGCCGGGCGCCCCTCGGGGACCGCCGGCTGCTGACGACCTGGTCGCCGCACTCGAGCGGGAATTGCGCCCGGATCTCGAGCTGCTCCGGCCGCTCGGCCAGGGGCGGAACGGGCGGGTGTTTCTGGCGCGGGAAACGCGGTTGGACCGGCTGGTCGCGGTCAAGGTGCTGGCCTCCGAGTTGACGGGAGACCGGGTCGCGCGCGCCCGCTTCGAGCGCGAGGCCCGGGCCGCGGCCGCGCTCGCGCACCCGAACGCCGTATCCGTCTACCGCTTCGGGTTTCTCGCCGACGGCATGCCCTACCTGGTGATGCAGTACGTGAAGGGCGTTACGCTCGAGGACCGATTGGCCGCGGAGGGCCCGCTGCCGGTACCGCAGGCCAGGCGGGTGCTGGCAGAGGTGGCGGATGCGCTCGCGGCCGCACACCGCAGCGGCTTCGTACACCGGGACCTGCGGCCCAACAACGTGCTGTGCGACGAGGAAAGCGGCCGCGTGCTGGTTTCCGACTTCGGCCTGGCCGGAATCCTGCCCCGGGCCAGGGGCGGCGAGGAGCCCATCACCAGTGCCGGCGAGATGCTCTGCGTCCCCGACTACGCCAGCCCCGAACTGTTGCGCGGGGAGTCGGCGTCGGAAGGCAGCGACGTCTACGCCCTGGGCGTCATGGGCTACCAGCTGCTGGCCGGGAGCGGCCCGTTCCCGGCGATGCGTGCCGCGGACGCACTGGCACTGCACCTCAACCGGCCGCCGCGGCCGCTCCGCTCGCTCCGCCCCGATGCGGATGAGCAGCTCGCCGAGCTGCTCGAACGCTGCCTGGCGAAAGACCCATCGAAGCGGCCGCGGGCAGCCTTCCTGGCACGCGCACTCCGCGCCGGCGCTGCCGGCCCGGCGGAATCGGCCGACGCCCGTGCGCCGGCCACTATCCGCAGAGGACTGCTGCAACGCCTGCTGCCGAAGCTGTTCGCCCTCCTGGCCACCGTCGCACTGCCGTCCGGTACCCTGTTGATCTTCACCTGACCGCCCCGCCGTCATGGATACTTGCCTGAGCGCCGCGCTGGCCGACCGCTACCGGATCGAGCGGGAGATCGGCCGCGGCGGCATGGCCACGGTCTACCTCGCCACCGACCTGAAGCACGGCCGCCGAGTCGCGCTCAAGGTCCTCCGCCCCGAGCTCGCCGCCTCGCTCGGCACCGAGCGGTTCGTGCGGGAGATCCGCACCACCGCGCAGCTGACTCATCCCAACATCCTGCCCATCCACGATTCGGGCGAGGCCGACGGGACGCTGTTCTATGTAATGCCCTATGTGGAGGGCGAGTCCCTGCGCGACCGGCTGAGGCGGGAGAAGCAGCT
>VEPF01000293.1 GCA_012027055.1 Gemmatimonadota bacterium
AACCAGGTAGTAGGCAGCGCTCACGCCCTGCAGCGCGCGCTCGACGCTCGCTTCCTCCAGTACGTCGCCCTGGACCACCTCCACCGCCGCCGGCACGCGCCCCAGCAGGTTCTCCGGGCGCCGGACCAGGCAGCGGACCGGCACGCCCCGTTCCGCCAGGCGCCGCGCCAACCGGCCGCCGATGTAGCCGGTCGCGCCAGTGACCAGGATCGTCCCGGTCACCGCCCGCTCGTGCGCAGCCAATGCCGCAGCGCCGCCGGATCCGGCAGCATTGTTACGCCCTCGCACAGCGTTGCGAACGCGCTCCCGCTGCCCCCGGCGAGCACCCCGATGTGCGCGGGGAGTTCAGCGCGCAACGCGCACAGAACGTCCGCGCGCGCACCGTCGTTTGCCACGTAGCTTACGCTCAGTGCCACCGCCCGCGCACCGAAGGAAACCGCCGTCTGCACCAGTTCCGGCACCGGCACGTTCGCACCCAGGTACACCACCCGCCATTCCTCCAGCTCCGCTGCCACCGCCACCAGCATCGCACCCAGCTCGTGATGGTCCCCCTCCGGCGTGCCCACCACCAGCACTGGCGCGTTCGGTCGGCTGACCGCAGTCGTCCGCATCGAGCCCACCACCCGCAGCGCCACCGCCGTCGCCGCATGCTCCTGCGCCACCGATAGACGCCCCTCGTGCCACGCCTCTCCGATCCCCCGGCACACCGGCAGCACCCCCTGCACCAGGAACGGCAACGCGCCCAGCAGCGCCAGCGCCCGCCGCAGCCCCTGCTCCAGCGCCACCGCGTCCATGACCTCGATCGCACGCGTGGCCGCGTCCACATGCTCACGGCCAGGCGACGTCTCCTCCCGCACCCGCCGCGCCTGCTCGTCCCCCTCTACCAGCCGCCGCAGCTCCGCCACGCCCAGATGCGCCACCTGGCTGATCCCGCGACCCGCACTCGTCGCCCGCGCGAGCAGCCCCAGCCGCTCCAGGTCCGACTCCGTGTACAGCCGGCGACCCCCGCGCGCGCGCCCCGGATCGACCACGCCGTAGCGCCGCTGCCAGACCCGCAGCACGTCCGGCGAGAGCCCCGTACGCTCCGCCACCACGCCGATCGGATGGAGCGGCTCCTCGTTCTCGCTCATGCCCCGAATCTATCTGCCGCATAGCGTGTGTCAAGCTACTGTCCTGGACATGTCCTTGACAATGCGGCATGGATCGCATATTATATTGGACAACACTTGGACAAACACTGGAGGCGAGCATGATTCGGCGAATGGTGGTCTTGGCAGCGATGGTGGCGGGCGCAAGCGCGGTTCCGGGGGTCCTCGAAGCACAAACGCCCGAGAAGGACATCGTGACGGTCGCGACGGAGGCGGGGAGTTTCAAAACGCTGCTGGCGGCAGCGGAGGCGGCGGGGCTGGTGGGCACGCTGAAGGGAGCTGGTCCGCTGACGGTGTTCGCCCCGACGGACGAGGCGTTCGCGAAGCTGCCGGCCGGCACCGTGGAGGCCCTGCTGCAGGACCGGGAGAAGCTGGCCGCGATCCTGAGCTACCACGTGGTGCCGGGGAAGGTGCTGTCGGCGGACGTGGTGAAGGCAGGCAGGGCGCAGCCGGCCACGGCGCTGGGTCCCACGCTGGACGTACGGGTGGTGGACGGGAAGGTGAAGGTCGATGCGGCCACGGTCGTGGCGGCGGATGTCATGGCCAGCAACGGGGTGATCCACGTGATCGACACCGTGGTGCTGCCGCCGGCGAAGTAGCGCGCGAGTCCGTGCCCCGCCGCGTCCGCGCGGCGGGGCACCAATCGAACAGTGGCGGAGGTGGAGCATGGTGGGGATGCGGATGGTGGTACCGGTGGAGCGGCGGGCGGAGGAGCTGCCCGGCGGGGTGGACCTGGCGCGGATCGAGCGCGGGGTGCGGGAGATCCTGCTGGGACTGGGCGAGGATCCGGGCAGAGACGGTTTGCTGGACACCCCTTCAAGGGTGGCGCGCGCGTACCGCGAGCTGGTGCAGGGCATGCGCGAGGACGCGAGCGATCATCTGGGCCGCGTGTTCGCGCAGGAGCACTCGGGTGATGACCTGGTGATGCTGCGCGGCATCGATTTCGTGAGCCTGTGCGAGCACCACATGCTGCCTTTCACCGGTGTGGCCCACGTCGCGTATCTCCCATCGCACGGGCGGGTGACCGGGCTCAGCAAACTGGCGCGCACGGTGGACGTGTTCGCCCGTCGGTTGCAGATGCAGGAGCGGCTCACGGCGGAGATAGCGGATGCGCTGGTGAACGAGCTGGATCCACGCGGCGTGGCGGTGGTGGTGGAGGCGGAGCATTCCTGCCTGCGGCTACGGGGCGCGCGCAAGGATGAGGCACGGATGCTGACCACGGCGTTCCGCGGCGCCATGGAGCACGACCGGTCGCTGCGCGCGGAGGTGCTATCGCTGATGAACGTCGGCAAGTAATCGGTGCGATCAACACGGAGCTCGGCGGCGAGCGCGGCGCCGCCGGGCGTAGAGTTTCGCTCAGCGCGCCAACGCCTGCCACTCTGCCTTGACCGTTGCCATCAGCTGCTCGAAGCGCTGCTCTCCCCTGAGCCTGGCCAGGAAGGGGTCCAGGTCGTGGAGCACGGGATAGTTCCGGAAGCCTCGCTCGAACGCGCGCGCGAGCCACTTCAGCGCCTCGTCGGCACGGCCGGCGATCGCGAAACTCTCGGCCATCACCCACGTGCAGTGGGAGTCATCCCAGAGGTACGACGTCATCTCCGGCGGCATGCGGACCAGTGCCTCGTCGATCCGCCCTTCCAGCGCGCGGGCGAATACGTCTCCAGTCCGGGCGAAGTAGTCGTCCGCGCCCTCGGCGATCAACCGGTCGAACTGCGCGATCGCCTCGGCATTGCGTCCGCACCAGGCGAACAGCTGGGCGTAGAACCAGCGGCTCATGCGATCGCCGGGTTCGCGCGCCAGCCGGCGCTCGTAGCGCAGCAGGGCTTTCTCGGGATGGCCGTTCAGCCACTCCCAGCCCACGTCGACCTGGAGCTTCTCGGCCATGACCGGATCGATGGTCCAGATCCGGTCGAAGAGCGGCTTCGCCCGGGCGGGCCTGCCGAGCTGGAACATGTTGAGGTAGCCGGCCCATTCCAGCGCCTCCGTGTCCTGCGGATCCGCTTGCAGGCAGCGCTCGAAGCTCGCTGCCGCGCCGGCAATGTTGCTGTCCCACAGGCACAGGAAGCCCTGCATGCGGTGCGCGTGCGCGGACTCGGGCTCCAGCGCCATGACCTTCGCCGCGCATTCGCGCATCCGGGTCAGCGGCGCATTGCTGGTGTCGAAGCCCTGGCCGAACAGCTGCCACTGGTACGACCCGATGCCGGCGTAGAGCACCGCGTTCTCGCCCACCATGTCCAGCGCGGCCTCCAGGTCGCGAATCGCCTGTCGCAGCCCGGATTCGCTGAGGTTCCAGAGCTGATGGCGGGCCCGCAGGTAATAGTCGTAGGCCCGGACGTCTGTGATCGGTTTCGGCGCGGCCAACGCCGCGCGCTCGGCGGGGCTGAGCGCGATCCGCAGGGCGGCCACGATCTCGCGCGACACGCGCTCCTGGATCTCGAAAACATCATCCAGCGTGCCGCCGTACTTCTCCGCCCAGAGGTGCGCATCGGTCTGGGCATCGATGAGCTGCGCGGTGACCCGGAGACTGTTCGCGGCCCGGCGCACGCTCCCCTCCAGCACGTAGCGGACATTGAGCTCCTGCGCCACGCGCGGCAGCGGCTTCGTGGTGCCCTTGTAGTGCATTGCCGACGTCCGGGAGATCACCCGCAATGCCCGCACCTTCGACAGGTCCGCGATCAGCTCTTCGGTGAGGCCATCCGCGAAGAAGGCGTTGTCCGGATCGGGCGAGAGGTTCTCGAACGGGAGCACGACTATGGACGCGTCCGCCGCTGGAGCGTGCCCGGCCGCCAGCGCCGCGACGAACTCCGGCGCCGTCCCGTACCGGTCCGCCGGCGCCTTCGCCAGCGCCTTCAGTACGGCCTGGCTCACATGCTCCGGGATCCCGGCCCGCAGCACCCGCGGCGGTACCGGCGCCTGCGTCAGCAGCTTCGCGAGCACTGCCGCCGTGGTCGGCCCCGTGTGCGGCGGCTCCCCGCACACCATCTCGTACAGCACCGCACCCAGCGAGTAGACGTCGCTCCGCGCATCTACATCCCGGTCCCCCGCCGCCTGCTCCGGACTCATGTACTGCGGCGTCCCCAGCGAGAGCCCCGTCTCCGTCAGCCGCGGGCCACCCGCCGCGCGCACCGCCAGCGCGATCCCGAAGTCCGCCACCACCGCCTCGCCCTGCGAGAGCAGGATGTTCTCCGGTTTGATGTCCCGGTGCACGATCCCCTGCTGGTGCGCGCAGTCCAGCGCGGAGACGATTTGCCCGGTCAGAGTGATCGCTTCCTCGACCGGCAGCTGCGGCTCGCGGGTGAGCCGCTGCCGGAGCGACTCGCCCTCCACGTAGGGCATCACGTAGTACAGGAAGCCCCCCGCCTCGCCGGAATCGAGCAG
>VEPF01000294.1:0-3725 GCA_012027055.1 Gemmatimonadota bacterium
CGGATCGGGGCACGCTCTTCGTGGATGAGATCGGGGCGCTCTCGACCCGGCTGCAGGGGAAGCTGCTCCAGTTCATCGAAGACCGGAGCTTCCGCCGGGTGGGTGGCACCCGGGATCTGTCGGTGGACGTGCGGGTGGTAGCGGCCACGAACCGCGACCTGGAAGTCGAAGTCCGCGCGGGTGCCTTCCGGGCAGATCTGTACTACCGGTTACGGGTGCTGCCGGTGGTGCTCCCGCCGCTGCGGGAGCGTGCGGGAGACATCCCGGCGCTGCTGAAGTGCTTCATCGACCAATTCAACCGGGAATTCGGCCGCAACGTGCGGCGGGTGGCGCCCGAGGCGCTGGATGTCCTGCTGCAGTATCGCTGGCCGGGGAACGTGCACGAGCTGCGCATCGTGGCGGAGCGGAGCGTGCTGCTTTCCGATGGCGAAGTCCTGACCAGGGCCATGCTGCCGGCGGAGCTCTACTCGGCGCCGGTGCCGGAAGCCGACCCGTGCGTGGAGCTGGGTCCGGAAGGCCTGGACATCGAGGCGCTCGAGCGGGCGCTGCTGCAACAGGCCCTGATGCGGGCAGGCGGCAACCGCACGACGGCGGGCCGGCTGCTGGGGCTGAGCCGGCACCAGATCCGGAACCGCCTCAAGAAGTACGGTGAGGAGGTATGATGCGGCCAGCTCAGCTGCTTGGCCTGCTGGCGTCGCTGACCATCGTCCACCTCGCTCCTGCCCGACTCCGCGCCCAGGGCCTGGAGTGCGACCGCTGTCATGCGGAACTGGAACTGTTGCGGCAGCGGACCGGGTCCATGGCCCGCGCGGAGGAACTGCTGACGCCGGAGGCGGTCCTGCGCGGCTCGGCGCACGGCAAGCTGGCCTGCACCGCCTGCCATGACGGCATCACGCAATCCCCGCATGCGCTCCCCGTCGTCACCCGCCGCTGCGCGTCCTGTCACCCGGCCGCCGACAGCGTTTGGGGCGGCAGCGTGCACGCGCAGGTGCGCGATCGCGCGAGCGTGGGTTGTCCCGCGTGCCACGGGGTGCATGACGTGGCCAGCCGGCAGCAGCTGCGCACCCCGGCCGGGCGAGAACGGGGCAATGCCCGCTGCACGGCCTGCCACGCCGGCCAGCAGTTGCCTGCGACGGATCCGCACGCCGGCCGCGCGCTCTGTGCCGGCTGCCACGGATCCCATGACATCCGTGGGCCGGAACTGATCGGCTCCGCGATGCACCCGCTCCGGCAGCTGGCCACCTGCGGAGCGTGCCATGACAGCGTGGCCGCAGTATGGCGCGGAGACGTGCATGCGGACACGCTGCGAAAGCTGCTGGCCGCCGGTGTGCTGGACGAGGATCCAGACGCGCTACCGGGGTGCACGGCCTGTCACGGTGCGCACGGTGCACCTCGCGGGGCCGCCATGGCACGGGCGAGCGTGGGGCGCTGCGCGGCATGCCATGAACGCTTCGCCGAGATCTACTACGAGTCGTACCACGGGCAAGCAGTGCGGCTGGGATCGCAGGCGGCCGCGACGTGTGCCGACTGTCACGGCGCCCATGGGATCCGGCCCTCGGCCGAGCCGCCCGCGCGGACTGCGAGGGCACGCCGCGTGGCCACCTGCGGCGCCTGCCACCCGGAGGCAGGCGCCCGGTTCGTCGCCTACGCCGCGCACCCGGAGCCCATGAACCGGGAGCGAAATCCCTGGGTGTTCTTCACCTTCTGGGCCATGAACGCGCTGCTCGTGGGCGCCATGGGCCTGTGGGCGCTGCACACCGGCATCTGGTGGATCCGGCTGGTGCTGGACCAGCGCAAGGCGCGCGCGGACCAGCCGCGCAACGCGCCGAACTGATATCCGGCCAGGACTGCGGAAGCATGAGCGATACGGGCACACACGTTTCCACGCACTCCGCGGCGGACGCGGCCGGCGCCGGGCAAATGCACCCGGTCCCGCTCGACGCCGCACAGCGGGGTCACGGCCCTTTCATCTGGCGGTTCACCACTCACCAGCGGTGGCTGCACGGGTTGCTGATGACCTCGTTCTTCGTCCTGGTCCTGACCGGCATCCCGCTCCGCTTCTCGTGCGCCCCGTTCGCGCCCATGCTGATGCGTTTCTGGGGTGGGGTCGAGCAGGCCGGACTTATCCACCGCTGTGCGGCCGCGATCATGGTGAGCACTTTCCTGGCGCACGTGATCGGCGCCGCCCGTGGGCTCTATCGTGCCCCCGATCCGATGCGGCTGCTGTGGGGCCGAGAATCGATCGTGCCGCAGCCCCGCGATGCCCTGGACTTCGTGCAGCAGTTCCGCTGGTTCTTCGGCCTGGGTCCGCGGCCGCAATTCGGGCGGTTCAGCTACATGGAGAAGTTCGACTACATGGCCGTGTTCTGGGGCGTCTTCGTGATCGGCGGCTCCGGCTTCATGCTCTGGTTTCCGGAGTTCTTCGCGCGCTGGATTCCCGGCTGGCTCTTCAACGTGGCGACCATCGTGCACGGCGAGGAGGCGCTGCTGGCGACCGCCTTCATCTTCACCATCCACTTCTTCAACGTGCACCTCCGGCCTGACAAGTTCCCGCTGGACGCGGTCATGTTCACCGGCCGGGCGACCCTGGAGTACATGCACGAGGAGCACCCCATCCTGGCCGCCGACCTAGCCGGCATCGAGGGTCGGCCGATCAGCACCGAGCCCGTTCATGACCTGCCCGCCCCGCCGCCATCGCACCGCTCGACCATGTTCGCCACCGTGTTCGGCTTTCTGGCCTGGGGCGTGGGACTCGCAACCATCGGGATGATCCTATGGGCCGTGCTCTGCTGATCCTGGCCCTCTTCCTGAGCGCGTGCGGCGGCAGTACCGAACCGACCCGCGATCCGGCCGCCGAGAACCGGCCGCGCGACATCGCCCTGTCCGAGCAGGGCGGGACCGGCCACAAGGGCATGGCTTGCGGCTCGTGCCACGCGGGTCCCAAGGCGGATTTCGGGCGCGCCAGCGTGCCGCGCCAGACCTGCGTCGCCTCCGGCTGTCACGAGGACGGCGGTCCCGAACAGGTGCGCACCGGGACCATTGCCTTCCCGCACCGGGGACACGGGCAGCAGGGCACCGTCATCCCCTCCTGCGCCGGCTGCCACGATCACCATTCGGGCGCTGAGGCGCTGCACGTCGAGGTGGGGGCATGTGCGCTCTGCCACGTGGCGGCCATGTCGGGCGACAAGAGCAGCGACTGCAAGCTGTGCCACGACCGGCCCGAGCACGTGGCGCTCACCAGCCAGGGCCTGCCCATCCCGCACGGCTCGTTGCCATGGGTCGAGACCGGGTGCGTTCGTTGCCACTACGACGTGGCCGAGCCGCTCGTGCACGTCAGCCTGCGGAAGTGCGCGACCTGCCATGCCGATCTGAACGCCATCACGGCCGGCGGCATCGGGTCCGACCTCCACCCGACCCACTCCGGCCTGGGCTGCCTCAGCTGTCATCAGGAAGGGGCGCACCGGGTGCGGGCGATGAGCTCCGCCGTGTCGCTCGTCTGCGCCGACTGCCACGCGGTCGCCCACCGCCTGCGACTGCCGGAGCAGTTCCAGGACAACGGCGCGTGCAGCGCCTGTCACCGGACCGTGCACCAGGCGCAGCAGCGCTTGTTCCTGGGTCTCATGGACGAACAAAGCACGGCCGCGCCGAGCAGCAAGTTCATGGCAGGCGTCACCTGCCGCTCCTGCCACGTCCGCAAGCCCGGGACCGCCCGCCCCAGTGCGCCG
>VEPF01000294.1:3735-4491 GCA_012027055.1 Gemmatimonadota bacterium
CACCGGCCTGCGCCGCCGGCCACTCGAAGGAATACCAACGCGTGCTCGACTGGTGGATCCGCGGCACCCGGGCCCGCAGCGGCGATCTCCTGAATTTCACCGCGCGCGCGGCCGCGGACCTGGCCGGGGCCCCGGCACCCGCTCGCGAGCTCGTGCAGAAGGCGCGTGCCATGGTGCAGCTGGTCGCGGCTGGCGGTGGTGAGCACAACCTGGAGCTGGCCGACCGCATCTTCCGCACTGCCAGTGACCAGGTGCTGGAGGCATACCGGCTGGCCGGGCGCAGGGCCCCGGCCGCGCCCGATCTGGGCACGGCAGCGCACGAGGGCCTGTGCACTTACTGCCACTACGCGCCCGGCGATGCATGGAATTACCGCCAAATGCCGGCCGACTTCCACAAGCGAGTGCTGGAAAAGAGCGCCCGGTGATTCCGCACTCTGTGAGCGCGAGGGCATGAATCCGGTGCGGCTGGCAGCGGAGAGGACCGAACGGTGAAGGCGAAATTCAGCCTCCTGGAGCTGCGGGCGGCCGCGGCCGGGTTGCGGGAGCCACTGCTGCTCGTGGACGAGGAGTACCGCATCCGGTACCTGAACCCGGCCGCGGAGCAGGCGCTGGGTCTGGCGGTGCGGGATGCGGATGGCCGGGAGCTGCCGGCGCTGCTGCCCGGGCGGTACGGTCGTGGCGAGGTTTCGCTGGGCCCGGGCTGGCGCTCGGAGCGGGTGTCTGGGGGCTGGGCGATCTACGGGGAGCTGGTGGAGG
>VEPF01000331.1:0-3934 GCA_012027055.1 Gemmatimonadota bacterium
TCGGCCGGTGCTTGCGTCCGGTGTGAGCGCCAGCGCGGTGCGCAGCGCCGCGATGCCCGCCTCGTAATTGCGCGTGTAGATGCCAATCGCGCCCAGGCGGTTCTGCGTGGGCGCGGAGAGCGGATCGATCTCCGCCGCTCGCCGGGCCTCGGCCATGCCCCGCTCCGGCTGGCCGAGCCGCACCAGCACGTCCCCGAGCGCGCCGTGCGCGTCCGCGCTGTTCGGGTTCCGCGCCAGTGCCTGGCGGAAGTGCTCCTGCGCCGTGGCCACGTCCCAGTCGTAGAGGTTGGAGATCTGGCCCAGGGTCACGTGGGCACTCGCATTCCCGGGATCGACCGCCAGCACCCGCTCGGCCTCGCGCCTCGCCTCGGCGTAGCCCTGGTCGGCGGGTACCATACCGCGGTACGCGCTGTTGAAGATGCCCCTGGCCAGCTGCTCGCGCGCGGGCAGGTAATCCGGGTCCCGCGCGAGCGCCTGCCGGAAGCAGTCCAGCGCGTGCCGCAGTGAAGCCTGGTTCTGCAGGCGGAGGGAAGCCATGCCCTCGAGGACGAGCCGGTGGGCCTCCGGGTCGGCCGTCTCGGGCACGCTCAACGCACTGTCGGCGCTGCCGGCGGCCAGCCGGAGCTTGAGCGCGTCCACGATGGCGCGGGAGATCTCCTCCTGGATGGCGAAGATGTCCTGGTAGTCCCGCTCGTAGGTGTCGCTCCAGAGGTGATAGCCGGACTTCGCATCGATGAGCTGCGCGGTGATCTTCACCCGCTGCCCGGCCTGGCGCACGCTGGCCTCGCGCACGTGCGCCACGCGGAGCGCCCTGGCGATCGAGTCGATGCCGATCTCCTGCCCCTTGAACGCGAACGCGCTGGTGCGGGAGGCCACGCGCAGCTCGGGCAGCTGCGCCAGCACGTTCAGCAGCTCCTCGGTGAGCCCGTCCGCGAAGTACTCCTGCTTCTCGTCGCCGCTCATGTTCACGAACGGCAGCACCGCGATCGAGTTCTGCTCGGTGGCCACGCCGGCCGGCGCCGCGTCCGGTTGGGCTGCACCGGTCCCGTTGCCGGCGCCGCGGTTCCCGCGCGCCAGGAAGCCCACGGCCGCGCCCGCGATCACCAGGATGCCGGCCAGCATCATGATCTCCATGCCGCCGACACGCTGGGAGCCCTTCTCGCCGTGATACCAGGCGACGACCAGGGCGGCCAGGAAGCCGACCGCGAGCAGCGGGAGCGCGATGCGCGGGGCACCGGCCGCGGCGGGGTAGTTGTCCCCGATCAGGTCGAGGAGCTGGAGGATGAGCCACGCGCCCGCGAGGTAGGCGACTGCCCACTGGACCAGCTTGCGCCTGCGCAGATGCTCCAGGTCGATCATGACGCCTTCCTCGGCGTGGCGGGGATGGAGGAGGCGCCCGGCCGGGCTCTAGGCCGGGCGCCCCGGATGCGGCGGTCCGGCTCAGTCCTTGGGCGTCTGGATGGTCATGTTGTTGATGCCGGCCAGATTCTGGCGGACGTACGCCGCCACCGCGTCCACGTCCCGGGGCTTGAGCGCGGTCAGGCCCCAGTGCGGCATGCCCTTCTGGGTGCCGGCGTAGATGGCCTTGAGGGCGGCCTCGCGGTCGGTCCCGAAGCGCCACTCCGTGGCGAAGTCCGGCGGCTGGATCGTGTCACCCATCTGGGCGAGCTCCGCGAGGCCCTCGCCGTCGCCGTGGCCGAGCTGGCCGTGGCACTTCTTGCAGCTGAAATTCCAGACCACCTCGCCGCGATTGCGCTGCGCCGAATCGCCGCTCCACGTGATCGTGTCGAACAATGCCGGGGAATACTGCTCGAGAGCCATGGCCGTCGAATCCGGCGGGGCCGCGGCTTGCTCCTGCTTCCCACCGCCACAGGCGGCCAGCAGGAACGGGAGCGCCAAAGCCAGCGGAATCCTGCGCATACTGAACTCCGGTTCCAGGTGATCGTACGGGGCCCGGCTGGGGTGTCCGGGCGGGGTCCAACCGACCCTCATATTCGCGTGCGCCGGGCCCCGCGTACAGAGGCGGGCGGTGAGCGCGCCCGCACGACCGCCGGGACCCGCGGGCGCGGGCCGCTCGAACCGGCCCGGGTCCCGTCCGCGGGGGCCATTGCCCCGCGGCCGGCTCCGGGGCCATCCTCCACCCGTTCCCGCCAACCGAGAGCTCATATGCCCAATCTCATGCGCGGCCCGTTCGCCGCCCTGTTCGTGCTCAGCACGGCCCTGCCCGTTCACGCCCAGGCGCCCACGCCCGCCGACATCGCGCGCTGGGAGCAGCGGGCCGGGAACGTGGAAATCATCCGCGACCGGTGGGGCATCGCGCACGTCTACGGGAAGACGGACGCGGACGCCGTGTTCGGGATGGAGTATGCCCAGGCAGAGGATGACTTCAACCGGATCGAGCAGAACTACCTGGTGCAGCTGGGGCGGCTGGCGGAGGCGGAAGGCGAGAGCGCGCTCTGGCAGGACCTGCGCGCGCGGCTGTACGCGGACCCGGACTCGCTCCGGGCAGGGTATGCGCGCGCGCCGGCGTCACTGCAGGCGTTGATGGACGCGTTCGCGGACGGCCTCAACTACTACCTCTACAAGCACCCGGAAGTGAAACCGCGCGCGCTCGCGCGCTTCGAGCCGTGGATGGCGCTGAGCTTCACGGAGGGGAGTATCGGCGGGGACATCGAGCGCATCGACCTGCGCCAGCTGGCGGAGTTCTACGGCGCGCCGGTGAGCCTGCCCGCGCGGGAAGGGCCGGAGGCGACGTCGCCCGAGGCCGCGCTCGCGGCGCTCGAGCCGGGCGGGTCCAACGGGATCGCCATCGCGCCCAAGAACACGCTCAACGGCCGCGCGCTGCTCTACATCAACCCGCACACCTCGTTCTACTTCCGCTCCGAGCTGCAGATGGTGAGCGAGGAGGGGCTGAACGCGTACGGCGCGGTGACCTGGGGCCAGTTCTTCATCTACCAGGGCTTCAACGAGCGGGCCGGGTGGATGCACACCTCGAGCGGGGTGGACAACATCGACTGGTTCCGCGAGACCCCGGTGCGCAAGGGGAGCAGCTGGTATTACCGCTATGCGGGCAAGGACGTGCGCATGGCGACGCGGCCGGTCACGCTCCGCTACCGCACTGCCGATGGCACGCTCGCGGAGCGCACGTTCACCGCGTACTTCACCCGCCGCGGGCCGATCGTCGGGAAGCAGGGCGAAGGGTGGCTGAGCGTGAGCATGATGTGGGACCCGGTGCACGCGCTCACGCAATCGTACACGCGCACGAAGACGCACACGCTGGCGGAGTACCTGCAGGTGATGGAGCTGCACACCAACTCGTCCAACAACACGCTGTACGCGAACGCGGACGGGGACATCGCCTACCTGCACTCCAACTACATCCCGCGGCGCGACCCCGCGCTGGACTGGACGCAGCCCGTGGACGGCAGCGATCCCCGCACGGACTACCGGGGCGTGCTGGCGGTGAACGAGACGCCCAACGTGATCAACCCGCAGGGCGGCTGGGCCTACAACGCCAACAACTGGCCGTGGAGCGCGGCCGGCCCGGAGAGCCCGAAGCGCGAAGCGTTCCCGGCGTACGTGGAAACCGGCACCTATGAAACGCCGCGCGGCGTGCACGCGCTCCGGCTGCTGCCGGCCGCGAAGCAGCTGACCATCACGTCGCTCACCGCGCTGGGCTACGACTCCTGGCTGCCCGCGTTCGCCGCCATGGTGCCGCCGCTCGTAGCGGCATACGACGCACTGCCCGCCGCGAGCCCGGTGCGGGCCTCGCTCGCGCCGCCGGTCCAGGTGCTCCGCGCGTGGGACTTCCGCTGGGACGTGAACTCGGTGGCCACGTCGCTCGCCGTTTTCTGGGGCGAGGACGTGCTGCGGCGGGTGGGGCGCACGCGGCGGCCCGAGGGCGTGGGTCCCGAGGAGTTCGTGGCGTCCGGGG
>VEPF01000331.1:3944-4484 GCA_012027055.1 Gemmatimonadota bacterium
GAGCGGCTGCAGAACGACTTCGGCACCTGGCAGACGCCCTGGGGCGAGATCACCCGCTTCCAGCGGATCAGCCCGGAGATCGGGCCCAATTTCGATGATGCGCGCGCCAGCATCCCGGTGGGCTTCACGGCCTCGAGCTGGGGCTCGCTGGCGGCGTTCGGGGCCAGGGCGTACCCCAACACCAGGCGCTGGTACGGCACCCGCGGCAACAGCTTCATTGCCGCGGTCGAGTTCGGGGACAGCGTCAGGGCGAGGGCGGTGAGCGCCGGGGGCGAGAGCGGCGATCCCGTGTCGTCGCACTTCCGCGACCAGGGACCGCTGTACGCGCAGGGCTTCCTGCGGGACGTGTGGTTCTACCGCGCGGACGTGGAGCGGAACGCGGAGCGGAAATACCGGCCCGGCGCCTGAGGCAGTTGCGCCAGCGCGACGCCCTCCGGGCGGCGCGCGGAGGAGCGACCAGCGCCGATCCCGGCGCCTGAGGCAGTTGCGCCGGCGCGCCCGCCTGAGGGCGAGGAGTTCACCAGGTGCGGGTGACGAGCA
>VEPF01000156.1 GCA_012027055.1 Gemmatimonadota bacterium
CGAAGGGATCAACGTACCGGCCGAGATCGCGGCGTGGTTCGCGGCACGGGTCGCGGCCGGCGAGTGAGCGGGGAGCAACGGCGATGAGTGGTTTCAGGACCGCGCTGGTGGTCGCGACCCTCGGACTGGCCGCGGCGCCGCGGCCCGCGGTGGCGCAGGCGGCCGAATGGGCGGCGCAGGACGAGACCGTATACCACATCTTCGTGCGCAGCTTCCGCGACAGCGATGGCGACCGCATCGGCGACCTGAAGGGGATCGAGCAGGGACTGGACTACCTGCAGGCGCTCGGCATCACGTCCCTGCTGCTCTCGCCGATCCAGCCGTCGCCGTTCTACCACAACTACTTCGCGACCAGCTTCGAGGGCATCGATCCCGACTATGGCGACGTGCGGGACTGGCACGACCTGGTGACCGCCGTGCACGCGCGCGGCATGAAGATCTACCTGGACGTGGAGATCCAGTACGTGGCGGCGGGGCACCCATGGTGGCAGGAATCAGCCGGCAATCCCGCCTCGCCTTACACGCCCTTCATGCTGTACCACGGACCGGGCAACACGCAGCCAGAGTCGGCGGTGTACGGTCTCACCACCACGCCCACGTGGGACGGGCGGAACATCGGGCTCGCCACCATCAACCTGCGCGCGCCCGAAGTGCTCCGGTATTTCCAGGTCATGCTGGGGGCGCTCGCCGCCCCGAACGGGGACGGCCGCTTCCTCGATGGCGTGGACGGATTCCGGATCGACCACATGATGGATGACCTGGACAACAAGGGCATCCTCACCAACCTGTTCGCGGATTTCTGGGCGCCGGTCTTCGCGCACCTGCGCTCGGTGAATCCGCGCATCACGATCATCGGCGAACAGTTCGACTGGGGCTACGGTGAAGACTTCCTGAAGCGCGGCGGGGTGGACCTGGTGTTCGCGTTTCCGATCCGCGGCGCGATCGTCTCGCTCGACCGCCGCGCGCTCGCGAGCGCGCTCGCGGAGACCGCGCAGAAGACGCCGGCCGGCAAGGGCCAGCTGGTGTTCATCGAGAACCACGACGTGAACCGCTTCGCGTCCGAGCTGCGCGACGATGCTCGCCGCCTGCGCGCGGGCGCGGCGCTCGGGATACTGCTGCCGTGGACACCCAGCATCTACTACGGGCAGGAGCTGGGGATGCGCGGGCGGCGCCACGAGGGCTGGACCGCGGACGGCACCGACATCCCGGATCGCGAGGCCTTCGAGTGGACGCGCCGGGTGGAGGGACCGGGCGCCGCGCTCTGGTACCGGGACACCGGGCCGTGGTGGACGGAGCGCTATGCGCGCGATGACGATGGCATCTCCGTGGAAGAACAGCAGGGCGACCCCGGCTCCCTGCTCTCCTACTACCGCCGGCTGCTGGCGCTGCGGCGGGGGCGCCCGGAGCTGCGCCGCGGCGCGGTGCAATTCCTGGCGGCGCCCGACTCCGCCCTGCTCGCGCTGGCGCGCACCACGGGCGACCAGACGAGCGTGCTGCTCGTGAATCTCTCGGATCGGGCGGTCCGCGCGGCGGTGCCGTTGCCGGCGGCTTTGCAGGGCGTGCCGCTGCGCGACCTCCTGACCGACGCGCCGGTGGGATCGGGACCGCTCGAGCTCACGCCCTACGCGGCGATGCTGCTCGCCACCGGCCCGGAGCGGCGCCCGTGAACGGCCGCGAGCGGGTACTGGCGCTGCTCGAGCGGCGGCCTATCGACCGGACGCCGCTCATGCCCATCACCATGATGTTCGCCGCCGACCAGGTGGGCGCGAAGTACCTGGATTACGTGAGCGACTACCGGGTCCTGGTGGCCGGCCAGCTGCGCACCGCAGAGCGTTTCGACTGCGACCTGGTGTCCTGCATCTCCGATCCCGCGCGCGAAGCCGGCGACCTGGGCGCCGAGGTGATGTTCTTCGATGACCAGCCGCCCGCGCTGGTGGACAGCAACCCGCTGCTCGCGGACAAGAGCGTACTCGGCCGGCTCCGCGTGCCGGACCCGGGCAGCGGCCGGCGCATGCAGGACCGGCTCGCGGCCGCCGAGAGCCTGCGCCAGCACGCGGGCGAGGAACGGATCGTCGAGGGCTGGATCGAGGGGCCATGCGCGCTCGCCGCCAACCTGCGCGGTATCGACAACCTGATGCTGGACTTCTACGACGACCCGCCCTTCGTCACCGAGCTGCTGGCGTTCGCCACCGAGGTAGGCATCGCGTTCGCGCGCGCGCAGCGCGCCGCGGGTGTGGACCTGGTGGGCGTGGGCGATGCGGTCTCGTCCCTGGTTGGGCCCGCCATCTTCGAGTCCTGCATCGCGCCGCACCACGTGCGGCTGGTGCACGCGCTGCGGGACATGGGGCTGAAGACACGCTCGCACATCTGCGGCAACACCACGGCCATCCTCGCCGCGCGGGCCCGCCTGGGCTACGACATCACCGACATCGATTCCGCTGTGTCGCCGGCGCTCGCGCGCGAGCGGCTCGGACCGGATGCCATCATCCTGGGCAACATCCCCACGGTGCAGGTGATGGCGAACGGTACGCCGGAGCTGGTGCGGGAAAGCGCGGCGGAGTGCTACCGGCTGCTGGCGCCCAACCACATCATCTCGGCCGGCTGCGAGGTACCGCGCACCACGCCGATCGAGAACCTGGACGCGCTCACCGCGTTCGCGCGTTCGCTGGCGCCGCCGCTCCGCGTTACCTGATCGGGAACGCCGCCCGCCGCAGGATCGTGGCGCCGATCGGCACCAGCGTGGTGCCGTGGCCGCGCAGCACCCACGGGACCTTGTCCCACGGTTGGTCGGCATCCCCGCTTTGCTGCTCCAGTGTGAAACCGAAGTCCGGCATGTGCGCGTCGAGCACTGGGACCCGATAGCCTTCCCCGATGTCGGCGGGGTGGACGTCGTAATCGTGGAACCCGGGCAGCGGGTAATCCCGGGTGGCCGTCAGCCGGTGCCCGAGCGGGAGCGCGAACTGCAGCGGGCCGCGCAGCACCGCGACCTCGCCGTTGGCGTACGGCTCGGTGCGCACGCGCCACGCGAACTGGATCCGCACGCGATCGCCCGGCTGCCAGCGCTTGCGGACGTGACACCAGCCTTGCTCGCGCTGCACGCCGGCGCCCGCTGCGGTCACGTCCATGGCGCCCGCCCACGCGGGCGCGCGCAGCAGGAGCGTGAACTCGACCGGACGCTCCGGCTCGATGGCGAGCTCGATCACGTCGTCGAACGGGTACGCCGTGCGCTCGCTGATGCTCACCCCGGTGCTGCCGATGGGAGACCGCAGCACGCACGGGCCGTAGGCCGCCGCCGCGAAGCCCTGGTCATCCGGCAGCCGCAGCCACATGCGGCTGATGAACTGCGGGAGCAGCCGCACCGCGTTCGGGTTGCAGCAACAGGCGACGTCATCGTGCGTGGGCGAGTACTTGAAGCGCCGGCCGGGCGCACCCGCCGAGTGCGCGTCCGTCCGGTCGGCGGTCGCGGCCAGCCGCGTATCGGCGGACAGGTACGCGATGGCGGTGCCATCCGGGAAGCGCCCGCCCTGCGCGGCGTTGTACACGAGCGTCTCCAGCCAGTCGCCGAACGCCGCGTCCCCGAGTCTCTCGAGCGCGCACGCGAGGCTGAACGCCAGCTCCGTCACCGTGCAGTACTCGTAGGGCGCCTCGGGGTGCGGCACGCCGTGGATGTTCTCATCGCCGAGGAGCGCGCCGCTCGGGAGCCGGAACTGCTGCAGGCGCCGGAAGGCGGTGGCGATGACGTCGTATGGCACCGCGGCGGGCGCGAGCGCATGCACCCAGAGGAGCGCGCGCAGGTGCTCGGCAGTATGCACGGCGTGCCCGCCGAACTGCCCGCCCGGCCGCAGCAGGCTGGGCAGGGCCAGGTCATCGTTCGGGAATGGCTGCGACATCCCGGAGAACTCGCGGTAGAAGCGCTCTCCGGCGCGCGCGTACGCGGGGTCGTGCGTGCGGTGGTGCAGCCACGCGAGCACATCGAGATAGCAGAGCCCGTGCGTCAGCCCGGTGAGCTGGTCCCGACCCCGATGCTCTCCCAGCACGAAGTAGGGTGCGTGCTCCGGGTAAGCGCGCAGGGTGCGGTCCACGGCGCGGCGGATGGCGGCCAGCACGGGGCCAGCACCGCTCGCCTCGAAGTGCGCGGCCAGGGTCAGCAGGGCGAGACTCTGCGCCCAGACCTCACCGATCTCGCCGGCCGCGTGGCCGTAGAGCTCGGACGGCGCGTAGATGCCGATGTAGCCGTCCTCATCGCGCGTGGCCAGCAGCTCGGCGGCCAGCTGCCGGGCGCGGGCGGCGTGCTCGGGCAGGTCCGCGAGCGCGGCCATCATGACGTAGCCCCAGAGCCAGTTGCCCCGCGTCTCCGCGTCCCACCACGCCAGATGGCTGTCGGAGGACGCAATGCGGTCGCGGAAGAGGTCCCGGGCCGCGTGCGGCGTGAGCCGGTCGAGGCGTCCGGCGCACCCGCTCTCGAGATCGCGG
>VEPF01000453.1 GCA_012027055.1 Gemmatimonadota bacterium
CGTCCGCGTGGGTGTACGTGGACGTCGCCGGTCGTGACATCGGCCGGTACGTGGCGGACGCGCAGCAGATGGTGGCGGAGATGGTGACGCTGCCGCCCGGCTACACGCTCCAGTGGAGCGGCCAGTACGAGTACATGGCGCGCGCGGCGGAGCGGCTGGCACTGGTCATCCCGGCGACGCTCTTCATCATCTTCCTGCTGCTGTACCTCACCTTCGGGACCGTGGGCGAGACCCTGATCGTGATGCTCTCGCTGCCCTTCGCGCTGGTGGGTGGCGTGCTCTTCATGGCGCTGCTGGGCTACAACTGGAGCGTGGCGACCGCGATCGGCTTCATCGCGCTGGCGGGTGTGGCCGCGGAGACCGGCGTGGTGATGCTGATCTACCTGAAGCACGCCTGGGAGGCGCGCTCCGCTGCCGGACAGGTCGGGCCGCGCGCGCTCTACGACGCCATCGTGGCAGGCGCGGTCGAGCGGGTGCGGCCCAAGCTCATGACCGTCACCGCGATCATCGCGGGCCTGCTGCCCATCCTGTGGGGCCACGGCACGGGCGCGAGCGTCATGAAGCGGATCGCGGCACCCATGGTGGGCGGGATGGTGAGCTCGACGGTGCTGACCCTGGTGGTGATCCCGGCGGTATATTCGCTGTGGCTGGAAGCGCACCTGGCGCGCGCGGCGGGTGCGGCCCCCGCCCCGCCGGCGGCCGCACCCGCGACGGCGGGCGGTGACTGAGCGGGAGACGGGGTCCCAGCCCCGATCGCGAACTGGAGAATCGGGAATGCGAGCCTTCGTGGCGGGCGCGACCGGCTACACCGGGCGCGAGCTGGTCCGGGTGCTGCGCGAGCGCGGCCACGAGGTGAGCGCGCACGTGCGGCCGGACTCGCCGGCACTGGCGCGCTGGCAAGCCGAGTTCGGCGCGCTGGGCGCGGACGTGGACACCCCCGCCTGGGAGCCGGCCGCGTTGGCCGCGACCCACGCCTGCAGCCAACCCACGCACGTGTTCGCGCTGCTCGGTACTACGCGCCACCGGATGCGGGCCGAGGGCACCGAGCGCAACTCGTACGAAGCCGTCGACTACGGCCTGACCGCGCTGCTGCTGGGCGCCACGCGGACGGCCGCGCCGCACGCCCGGTTCATCTACCTCTCGGCCATGGGCGCGAGCGAGCAGGGCAACGCCTACATGAAGGTACGCGGACGACTGGAGCGGGACCTGCGCGCGAGCGGACTGTCCTGGATCGCGGCCCGGCCGGCGTTTGTCACGGGACCGGACCGCGAGGAGCGCCGCGTCCTGGAACGGCTGGCCAGCCGCGCGATCGATGGGGTCCTGCGCACGCTCGCAATGGTCGGAGTGCGCGCGCCGGCGAGGAGATATGCATCGCTGAGCGGGAGCGCCCTGGCGCGGGCGCTCGCCTCGCTCGCGGCCGATGCACCGGATGGGGTCCAGGACGCGGCCGCGCTGCGGGCCGCGGCGGAGCGGGTCAGCCGCCGCTGACGTCGCTGGCGGGCGCCGGCGGCCGCGGCAGGTGCCGGATCTCGCCGGGCAGCGCGTAGTCGGCCGAGCCCAGGCGGCCGATGGGCCGCAGCAGCTCGGGCGGCACCAGGCGCCGGCCCAGCTCGCCCTCGAGCCCGGGCGCGAGCCGCACCGCCATCACCTCCGCGATCAGCAGGGTGTTGGGCGCGCCCTCGAGCTCCACTTCCTTGAGCAGCACGCATTCCAGCACGGCCGGGCAGTCGGCCACGTAGGGCGCGTAGACGTGATCGGCGTCCGCGGCTACCAGGCCCACCGCCTCGAACTCGTCGACTTCCGGCGGATAGTCGGCAGACGTCGCATTCATGGCCTGGAGGTGCTTCTCCGTGACGACGTTCACGCAGAATGCGCGCGTGGTACGCACGTTCGTGAGCGTGTCCTTGGGGCCGGTGCGGCGGTGACCCACCGAAACGCCGACGTACATCGGTGTGGCGGAGAGCGCGGCGAAGTAGGAGAACGGGGCCAGGTTGCGCACACCGGCGCCGGAGTAGCTGGAGATCCAGCCGATCGGGCGCGGCACTACGAGCGTGGTGAGCAGCTGGGAGCGCTCCTGCGCGCTCAGCAGCCGCGTCTCGAACAGCCGCGTCGCGATGCTCGTGCTCATCGACCCACCCATTCCTTCCACGTTGCTTCAGCCGCTCCCACCGTGAGCTGGGTGCCGCTGCGGACCAGCGGCTGGCGCAGCAGCAGCGGTTCGTCCGCCAGCAGTTGCAGCCAGCGCTCCTCGCCATAGGAGGCGGCGGCGAGGCCGAGCTCCACGAAACGCCGCGAGTGCCGGTCCAGGATGCCGTCGATGCCGAATTTCTGGACGAAGCGGCGCAGCTCGCCGGGCGCGGCGGCGCGCTGTGCGAGATCGACGAAGTGCACCCTGATCCGGCGCTCCGCGAAGAAGCGCTGCGCCTTGCGCGTGTCCGCGCTCTTCGGGGTACCGAAGATCTGCACCTCCATGCGGTGCAGCATGGCGCGCACATGGTCCGGGGGCCAGTGGGCATGACTGCGGCGTTCGGCGCGGGCAAGCTCCCACGTATGGGGGCTTTCATGGGGTTGATGACACGGAACAGAGACGATATCTCATCTTTCCGGTCGGTTCGGCACCGATACCCCGAGAGGGAGGCCGCACCCATGAGAATGCGCCACCTTGCCGTTATCGTCCTGCTCCTTCCGCAGTTGCTGGTTGCGTGTGGTGACTGGTTCGGCCTGGGGGAGGAACGCGCCACGCTGCGCATCGAGAATCCCACCACGCATTCGCTGAACGGAATGGGAACGCGCACATGTGGCAAGATGTTATGGGACATCCGCAATTTCAGCCCTCCCATGATTCGGGGCGAACACCGCGATTATTCGTTCGACGCCGGCTGTTATGATGTCCAGGTTGCAGCCGGCCAACAGCTCGTCATCGACGAGCGCGGAGTGCAGCTGCGAAGCGGTCAACGCGTCACGTTGCGCGCGCAGCAATAGCGCGCCGCGCGGACCAGTAAGCTCAACGGCGGGATCCACGAGAGCGGCGGGGTGATCATGCAGGGTTCGCGCGTGCATCGGGTGCTGTTGCTGGGCGCGGGACGGGTGGGCGCGGCGATTGCCCGCGATCTGGCCGGAGAATTCCAGGTCACCGTGCTGGACAGCTCCGCGGCCGCGCTGGACCGGCTGCAGGGCGATGCCGGCATTCGCACGGTCAGGGCCAGCGTCACTGATCGGAACTCGCTGGAGAGGCTTGTCGCGGGCGCCGACGTGGTGGTCAGCGCGGTCCCCGGCCCGCTCGGATTCGAGACGCTCCGCCGCGTGCTCGAGGCGGGCGCGGATGTGGTGGACATCTCGTTCTTCGAGCAGGACGCGCTGGCGCTCGACCGGCTGGCGCGACAGCACGGCTGCACGGCGATCGTGGACTGTGGCGTCGCGCCCGGGTGCAGCAACCTGCTGCTGGGCATGCACGCGGCTACCATGGAGCGCGTCGACCGCTTCTGGTGCGCGGTAGGCGGACTGCCCGTGGTGCGGCGCTGGCCGTTCGAGTACAGGGCGCCCTTCTCGCCCATCGACGTGATCGCCGAGTACAACCGCCCCGCGCGTTTCCGCCGCGGCGGGCGGGACGTCACCCTGCCGGCACTGTCGGAGCCGGAGCTGATGGACCTGCCCGGCGTCGGCACCGTGGAGGCGTTCAACACGGACGGCCTCCGCACGCTGCTGCGCACCATGCCGGTGCCCGACATGGTGGAGAAGACGCTCCGCTACCCGGGCTTTGCGGAGCAGATGCGGATGCTGCGCGAGACCGGCTTCTTCAGCCCGGTACCGCGCGACCTGGGCGGCGTACGCGTGGCGCCCCTCGCCCTCACCGCCAGCCTGCTTTTCGATGCCTGGCAGTTCGAGACCGGCGAGCCGGACCTCACCGTGATGCGGGTGATCGTGGAAGGGACCGAAGCCGGCAGGGCGACGCGCCACACATGGGACCTGCTGGACCACTACGATCCGGCCACGGACACTTCATCGATGGCGCGTACCACCGGCTACACGGCGACCGCCGCGGTGCGGTTGCTCGCCGCGGGCGGCTACGACCGGCCCGGCATCGCCCCGCCCGAGTTGCTCGGGCCGGCAGCGGCGGACTTCATCTTCGCTGATCTCGCCAGGCACGGCGTGCGCTTTCAGCAGCAGGTCGAGATCCTGAGCTCCAGCTGACTCGGACCGCGAGGAGCCGCGGCGCAGGCGGTCTCCCGTTTCCTGGCCCGGCGGGGCCTCGCGCCTGCTGACGTGCGGGTTCGCCAGGCGCGCTTCACGTACCGGCAACTCGAGGGGATTTTCGACCGGGCCCGCGCCGCGGTTATTCGCTGGACCCGGCGGCGTCTTCGCCGATCTGGACGAGGCCAACAACCGGGTGACACTGGGGGTGGAGAACGGTGCCGCTGCCGGGCGGGTCCGGGCGGCGGTGCTGCAGCTGGGGCTGCCCCAGGGG
>VEPF01000236.1 GCA_012027055.1 Gemmatimonadota bacterium
ATGCCGGCCAAGTAGGGCGCTATGTAGCCGGCCATGTAGGCCGTGGCCCCGGTCGCGCCGGTGCCGGCGCCGGTGGTCATGTAGATCCCTGTCCCGCCGCAGCCGCGGCGCGGATGCAGCCGGAAAGCGCCATGGGTTCACCCTGTGGCGCTTTCCCTTTTCGGGAGGCTGGGAACATGGAGCAGGAAACGTCCGAGGCGTACGGTCGCAGCGTGGCCGCCCGGTTCGAGCGGCGGGTGGAGATCAACGTGCCGGACCGGCGAAACGCGCGCCTGCGCGAGCTGGTGGCCCGGGTGAACGCGGACGATGAGCTGTATGCCCTGTGGCTGGCGGCCAACGTGAACGCGATCGAGCGCCTGGACATGACCGACCACGGCCCGGTGCACGTCAAGATCGTCATGAACATCGCCGTCAAGCTGCTCCGGCTGCTGGTCGAAGGCGGCGTGCAGCCGGCGGTGGTGACCAATTACGAGCTGAGCGCCGAGGACGCGGAAGTGGTCGTAGCCGGGGCGGCGCTGCTGCACGACCTCGGCATGTCCATCCACCGCACCGACCACGAGAACTTCTCGCTGTTCATCGCTCAGGAGAAGCTGCGCGGGCTGCTGGCCGGGATCTACGACCAGGCCACCGCCACGGTGCTGCGGTCGGAGATCCTGCACGCGATCATCGCCCACCGCTCGGGCGGCAAGCCGCTCACGATCGAGGCCGGGGTGGTGCGGATCGCGGACGCGCTGGACATGGCCAAGGGCCGTTCCCGCATCCCCGTGGAGCACGGCTCCATGAGCATCCATTCGCTCTCCGCGGCGGCCATCGAGGCGGTGCAGATCGAGCGCGGCACCGACAAGCCGGTGCGCCTGCTGGTGGAGATGAGCAACTCGGCGGGCGTGTTCCAGCTGGATCAGCTGTTCCGCGAGAAGCTCGCGGGCAGCGGCCTGGAGCCCTACATCGAGCTGGAGGCACGCATCGAGGCCGAGGGCGAGAAGCGACTCTTCCAGCGCTTCAGCCTCTGACGCCCGCGCCAGCCCGCGCCGGCCGGCGCCGCCGGTGCGCCGGTTTGCCGTGCCGGAGCGGGCGGAGTAGTTTGGCGGGGACGGCGGACCCGCACGGACGCGCTGCGCAGCGCGCCAGAGCGCATGACCCCAGATCCTCCACACAGTCCGGATCCCGGCCCGCGGCGCCTGCACCCCGATGTCTTCCTGGCACGGCGGCGGGCGCGACTCGAACACGTGCTGCAGCATCCCCTGGTCAGCCCGCGTGCGACGGGCGTGGCGCCGGAGCGGCGGACGTTCCTGCTCGAGGAGGCGGAAGAGCTGTACTGGAACGAGCTGGAATGGGAGAAGCTCACGGCGGAAGAGATGACCGGGAGCGGCAGCGCACTGGTCGAGCTGACCTTTCCGGGGTTCCTCGCCTTCATTGATGGCCTGCTGCTGAAAGAGGCGAACGCCGAGTCCAAGGTGCCCGCCTGCCCGCGCCCCGAAGTGGTGGAGGATGTGCTGCTGTTCCT
The DNA here is from genome assembly GCA_012027055.1 of Gemmatimonadota bacterium. Classification (GTDB taxonomy): domain Bacteria; phylum Gemmatimonadota; class Gemmatimonadetes; order Longimicrobiales; family RSA9; genus VEPF01. Next base: position 1,505 of record VEPF01000236.1, read on the forward strand.
GGCCACGCGCTGCCTCGAGCTGTTCGGGAGCACCGCGCCGGAGCAGCGGTTGGAGCGGGACATGACGGAGCGCCTCATCGATCTGGTGCTCTACCGGCTGCACGGTCTGGAAGTGGACGCCGCTCGCCGGCTGGATCTGTCCCACCTCGACGAGATCTGACGCCATGCCGGCCCGTGGTCTCCCCCGCCACGCGCCGGCGCCACCGCCGGCGCTGGGCACGCCGCCGTTGCTGGTCGCGCACCGCGGTGGGGCCGGCCTCGCTCCCGAGAACACGCTCGCCGCATTCGAGTCGGCCGCGCGCGACTGGGCGGTGGACATGATCGAGCTGGACGTGCGCGCCACGGCGGACGGAGCCTGCGTGGTGATCCACGACCCCACCGTCGACCGCACCACCGACGGCACCGGCCCGGTCGCACGGTTCACGCTCGCCGAGTTGCGGCGGCTCGACGCCGGTCATCGCTTCACGCCGGACGGTGGCCGCACCTTCCCGTTCCGCGGCCGCGGCGTCCGCATCCCGACCATCGAGGAAGTGCTGCAGGCCGTGCCGACGCTGCGCCTCACCGTGGAAGTGAAGATCGGCACTGCCCAGGCGGGCCTGTTCGCCGCACTCTCCCGCCACGGGGCGGAGGCGCGTGTCGTGGCGGGTGGCATGTACGACGCCGACCGCACCGCGTTCCGGACGTACCCCGGGGCGCTCAGCGCATCCAGCGAGCAGGTGCGGCGCTTCCTGGTGGCACACACCCTGCGCCTGGGCCGGCTGGTGCGCGTGCCGGCGCACGTGGTGCAGCTGTGCGAACTCTGGGAAGGTCGCCGCCTGGTGCGCCCGCGCCTGGTGCGCGACCTCCACCGCCAGCAGGTGCACCTGCACGTCTGGACGGTGAACGACGAAGCGGACATGCACCGGCTGCTCGACTGGGGCGTGGATGGCATCATCAGCGACTTCCCGGACCGGGTCGCGCGCGTGCTGCACGAGCGCACCGGGCGGCCGCTGCCGCCCGCGCTGTCCTGACCTGGCAGCCGTGAGCAGCGTTCCGCTCGTCCGGCGTTTCGCCGACCACATCCGCGCGGTCGGCTGGCTGCGCCCCGGCGACCGCGTTCTGGTCGGGCTGTCGGGCGGGCTCGACTCCGTGTGCCTGCTGCACCTGCTGCGCGGCCCCGCCGCACCTCCTGCGCTGACGCTGTGCGCGGCGCACTTCGACCACGCTCTCCGCCCCGCCAGCGCGCTCGACGCGGCCTGGGTCCGCGGACTGTGCAGGGCCTGGGACGTGGCCCTGGTGCAGACCCGGGCCGAACACCCGCCCCGCGGCGAGAGCGCGGCCCGCGCCCTGCGCTATGCCTTCCTGCAGGACGCCGCGAGCACGCTGCACGCGGACTGGATCGCGACCGCGCACCAGGCGGACGATCAGCTGGAAACGCTGCTCTTCCGGCTGGCCCGCGGCACCGGCCTGCGCGGCCTGCGCGGCATCCCGGCGCGGCGTGGCCACATCATCCGGCCGCTGCTCCCCTTCCGGCGCCACGAGCTGCTCGCCTATGCCCGCGAGGCGCGCCTGGGATGGCGCGAGGACGAGAGCAATCGCGCGCTGCGGTTCGCGCGCAACCGCATCCGGCACGCGGTCCTGCCCGCGCTCGAGGCGCGCTGGCCCGGTAGCGCGTCCCGCCTGCTGCAGCTGGCCGATGCGGCCGCCGTCCTGGAGCGGCTCTGGGAACGGCTGTTGCCGGAGCTGGTTTCCGGCGTGGTGCGAGAGCGTGCGGAGCAGCGGATCGTGCTTGCGAGGGGGGTATGGCAGGAATATCATCCGCAGACTCGCGCACGCGTGATGCGTGAGCTGGCCCACGAGCTCGGCTCGCCTCTGGGACGAGCCGGCACCCGCGCGGCGATGCGGTTCCTGGTCACCGGCGAGAGCGGCACCAGGGTGCGGCTGGGTGCCCGACTGGAGCTCGGCCGTGAGTTCGACCGGCTGGTCCTGAGCCGGGCCCCGTGCGAGACCGGAGCGGACCACGACCTGCCGGTCCGGATCGCAGCCGATACGGCGGGTACGGCGCGTGCGCGCATCGGCGGCGCCTGGTTCGATGTCGGCTGGGGACCGGCACTCCCCGCCGGGGTGGCCACCGGCAGCAGCGCCTCCTTCGATCCCTTCGCACTGCATTTCCCGCTGGAGCTGCGGGGCTGGCGGCCCGGGGACCGGATCCGTCTCGGGTACGGCACCAAGAAGCTGAAGAAGCTGTTCACGGAGCGGCGCATTCCAGCGTCCCGGCGGTGCGCGGTTCCGGTGCTGGCGGAGCAGGCCGGGCGGGGTGGGGTTCTGTGGGTCGCGGGGCTGGCGCGCTCCAGCCTCGCGGCGGGTGGCTCGGAGCGGTGGCACATTACGGTGAACCATGGTGAATCGACCTGAAACCAGCGGCCGGATGGGCGGGCGGCCGGTACAGCGGATCGTGTATTCCGCGGATGAGATCTCGGCCCGGGTAGCGGCCATGGGCCGCGACATCACCCGGCACTATCCGCGCGGCGAGAAGCTGCTGGTGCTGGGCCTGCTGAAGGGGTCGTTCATCTTCCTGGCCGACCTGGTGCGCGAGATCGACACGCCGCTGCAGGTCGATTTCCTGGTCGTGTCCAGCTACGGCAACGGCACGGTGACGAGCGGAGACGTGCGCCTGGTGTACGACCCGGAGGCGGAGCTGGCCGGCAAGCACGTGCTGCTGGTCGAGGACATCATCGACAGCGGCAACACCCTGAATCGGCTCATTCCCATGCTCGAGCGGCGCCAGCCGCTCAGCCTGGAGCTGTGCGCGCTGCTGCACAAGCGCATCTCGGGACCGCTGGCGCGGGAAGCGCGCTGGGTGGGCTTCGATGCGCCGCCCGAGGTCCTGGTGGGCTACGGGCGCGATCACGCGGAGATCTTCCGACATCTGCCGTACATTGCGAGTTTATAGGCCGGGCAAGGCGAGGGGTAGAGC
>VEPF01000073.1 GCA_012027055.1 Gemmatimonadota bacterium
GCGCTCAGCACGTGCCCCGCGCGCGGCGCGCCTGCCGTGCCTGGCCGCGTCCCGTCATGAGTGAGTCCATCCCCAGCGCCGACGTCCCGCCCGCCCCGCGGGGCGTCCCCGGCTTACGAGGCGCCCCGCCGGCCAACGCGCTCAATGTTGCGTGCCGCGTGGCGGCCCGCCACGACCGCGGCGCGCAGCGATCGCGGAGCGGCGCGGCGGTGACCCGTTCATCCATGGGCGCGCCCAGCCCGCCGCGGCATCGTCCGCCATGACCCAGAACGGACCGGCCCGCGTGCTCGGGCACTACCTGCTCGCCGCGGGTGTCATCCAGGAGCCGGAGCTGCAGGCGGCCATCGAGGAACAGCGCCGGACCCGGGAGCGGATCGGGGACGTGCTGGTGCGCCGGGGCCTGGCGCCCGAGCACCTGGCGCGCGCGCTCGCCGCCCAGCTCCGGCTGCCGTATGCCGAATCCCCGCTCCGACCGGAGGCCGCGGCGCTGCAGCTGGTCGACGGCACGGTGGCCCGCCGGCTTCGGGTGCTGCCGCTGCGCTGCACGGAGCGCGCGCTGGAAGTGGCCATGGCCGAGCCGCTCGACCTGAACGCGCTCGATGACCTGCGCTTCCGCACGGGCCGGCGGATCGATGCCGCGGTGGCGGTGCCCGCGGCGGTCGATGACGCGATCGCGGAGGCGTACCACAGCGGTGCCGTGGACGACGTCCTGAGCCGCATCGGCCGAGCCGCGCCGCCTCCTCCTGAGCAGCCGCACACTTCCGGAGACGGCTCCGAACTGCGGCGCGCATCCGAGGCGCAGCCGATCGTGGCGCTGGTGGAGCTGCTGCTGACGCGCAGTATCCAGCTGCGCGCCAGCGACATCCACGTCGAAGCCAGCCGCGTCCGGGCGCGGGTGGACGGGGTGCTGCGCGAGCTGCTGGCCCTGCCCGCGCACATGCGCGGCGCGGTGGTGTCGCGGATCAAGATCCTGGCCGGACTGGACATCGCGGTGAAGCGCCGGGCGCAGGACGGGCGGGGCGTGGTGAAGGTGGGCGGCCGGGAGTTCGCGCTGCGCGTGTCCACGCTGCCCGCGCAGGGCGGGGAGAAAGTGGTGCTGCGGCTGCTCGAGAGCAGCGGCAAGGCGGAGCCGCTGGCTTCGCTCGGGATGGCCGCGGACCAGCACCGGCAGCTGCTGCGCCTGCTGCAGCGGAGCCACGGCCTGATCCTGGTCACGGGGCCCACCGGGAGCGGCAAGACCACCACGCTGTACGCGGCGCTGGCCGGTCTCGACCGCGACCGCCGCAACATCCTCACGCTCGAAGACCCGGTCGAGTACCGGCTTCCGGGGCTGACGCAGGTGCAGGTGAACCGGCGGGCCGGGCTGGGCTTCGCGGCCGCGCTCCGGGCAACGCTTCGGCAGGACCCCGACGTGATCATGGTGGGCGAGCTGCGGGACCGGCGCACCGTGCAGACCGCCATGGCGGCCGCGCTCACCGGCCACCTCGTGCTCTCGACGCTGCACACCAACGATGCGCCCTCGGCCGCGGCCCGCCTGGTGGAGATGGGCGCGCCGCCGTACCTGGTGGCGGCCACGCTGGTGGGCGTGCTGGCGCAGCGGCTGGCGCGCCGGCTGTGCCCGCACTGCCGCGTGGACGTGGAAGCCGACCCGACCGAGCTGCTCGACCTGGGGCTGCCGCCCCGCGCCACCACCACGCACGTGCCGCGCGGCTGCGGCCGCTGCGATGGCGCCGGCTATCGCGGCCGGATCGGCATCTACGAGCTGATGCCGATCACGCCCGAAGTGCGCGAGCGCCTGCTGCGGCGAGGCAGTGCGGATGCGCTGCGCGAGACGGCGCGGGCCGCAGGCGTGCGCTCCCTCGCCGAAGATGCCTGGCTCAAAGTGCGCGCGGGCTGGACGTCGCTGGAAGAAGTCCGGCCACTGCTCCGGGTGCTGGGCGACGAGGCGCCTCGCTGCGTGCGCTGCGCCGCCCCGCTGCGCGCGGGCTATGCCGCTTGTCCCGGCTGCGGCGCCGTGCTGCGTGCCCGCTGCGCCTGCGGCGCCCTCGCAGAACCGCAGTGGCGGCACTGCGCGGAGTGCGGCGCGCCGCTGCCCCAGCGGGATTAGCGATTGCGCTCGCGCCCGCTTGGCGGCGGGGCGCCCGCGGCCGCATCTTCCGGGAGTTCGCCGCGCCCTGCTCACTTCAACACTGCCAGGTCTCGATGCGGATCACGTTCCGATCCTGCTGCGTGTCCAGCGCCGTCGCGCTCGCCGCGGTCACGACGCTGCCGCTCTCCGCCCAGAACCGGCCCGCGCGGGTGTACACGCGCGCCGACACGCTACGCGGCTCCTGGGAGACGCCGGGCCGGAGCTGGTGGGACGTGACGTTCTACGACCTGCACGTACGGGTGAACCCGGCGGACAGCACCATCGCCGGCTACAACCGCATCACCTATCGCGTGGTTGCCGGCGCGGCCACGCCCGGGCGCGAGCTGCAGCTGGACCTGATCCCGCCGCTGGCCATCGACAGCGTCGTGCAGGACGGACGAAAGCTGGAGTTCCGGCAGGATGGTGCCGCCTGGTTCGTGACCATGGCTGCGCCGCAGCAGCAGGGCCGGAGCCGCACGCTCACGGCCTACTACCATGGCCGGCCGACCGTCGCGCGCCGGCCGCCCTGGGATGGCGGCTTCACGTGGGCGGCGGACAGCCTGGGCCGGCCCTGGGTGGTCACCACCGATCAGGGGATCGGCGCCAGTGTGTGGTGGCCGAACAAGGACACGCAGGCGGAAGAGCCGGACAGCCAGCGCATTGCCATCACCGTGCCGCAGCCGCTCACCAACGTCTCCAACGGGAGACTCCGGAGCCGGACCGACAACCCGGACGGCACCACCACGTGGGAGTGGTTCGTGGCCAATCCGATCAACAACTACGCGATCGCGTTGGCGGCGGGCGGCTACGCGCACTGGAGCGAAGAGTACCAGGGCGAGAAGGGGAAGCTCACCATGGACTTCTGGCCGCTCACGTACCACGAGGAGGCCGCGCGGCGGCAGTGGGTGCAGGCGCGGTCCATGATGCAGTGCTTCGAGCACTGGTTCGGCCCGTACCCCTGGTACGAGGACGGCTACAAGCTCATCGAGGTCTCCAACAACGGCATGGAGCACCAGAGCGCGGTGAGCTACGGCAACGGCTTCGCGAACGGCTACCGCGGGCGGGACGGTTCGGGCACGGGCTACGGCATGAAGTGGGACTTCATCATCGTGCACGAGAGCGCCCACGAGTGGTTCGCCAACAACATCACCGCCAAGGACCAGGCCGACATGTGGGTGCACGAGGCATTCGGGAACTACGCGGAAGGGCTCTACACCGAGTGCCAGTTCGGCAAGGAAGCGGGCGCCGCGTACGTGATCGGCACGCGGCGGGGCATCCGCAACGACCGGCGCATCGAGCCGGCGGAGCGAGGCGTGAACGCCCAGGGCTCGGGCGACATGTACCCGAAGGGCGGCAACCTGCTGCACACCATCCGGCAGCTGGTGAACGATGACGAGCGCTGGCGCGGCATCCTGCGCGGGCTCAACCAGACGTTCTGGCACCAGACCGTCATCGGCACGCAGATCGAGGACTACATCAGCCACGAATCCGGCATCGACCTGAGCCGCGTCTTCGAGCAGTACCTGCGCACCACCATGATCCCGGCGCTCGAATACCGGATCGCCGGCACCGAGCTGTCGTACCGTTGGAGCAACGTGGTCCCCGGGTTCGACATGCCCGTGCGCGTGACGACGTCCGCGGGGCAGACGCGCGTGCTGAAGCCGACCGCGGAGTGGCAGCAGCTCACCGTGACCGGGCTCGACCCAACGACGTTCCTGGTGGACGCCAACTACTACGTGGTGCCGAAGCGCGTGGAGTGAGCGCCGGGCTGCGCGGCGCCGGCGTTGACGGCAGGCGCTGCGCGGCGGCACGGTAGAGGCTGCGCCGTCCCGAACCGGCGCACCGACCATACCCGGGAAAAGCCGAGGTGCGGGATGATGCAGTTCCTGCCGCTGGTCCTCCTGCTGGCGGCGCAGGCGCCGCAGCAGGTGCAGACGCCGGTGCGCGCCTGGAAGTTCTCGCCGATGGTGGCGGAGAAGACCATGACGCTTCCGCCCGAGTTCGAACGCATCCCGATCAACGACCCCAACAACTGCCTGCTGCTGATCCGGGCGCAGCTCGTGTACACGGGCGCGGCGGGCTCGATTGCCGCGCCCCGCGTCGTGGTCCTGGACGAGGCGGGCAACCGCTATCTGGCGTGGGGCAACACCAACTGCCGCGGAAGCGACGGCCCGTGCAGTGACTACATGGGCTGGATCCTCTCCGCCACCCATGAGACCGCGGACAGCACGGCGCTGAGCCCGGGCGACACCATCAGCACCGGGTCCATGACCTGGTACTACGAGATTCCCCGCTCGGTGCGGACGCTGCGCGTGCAGG
>VEPF01000159.1 GCA_012027055.1 Gemmatimonadota bacterium
CGCGCGGGCGAGGTGATTCCGCAGGCGGTGGCGCCGGCGCTCGAGCGCCGCACCGGGAGCGAAAGCCCGTACGCCCCGCCCGCCGGCTGCCCGGCCTGCGGCACCCCGGTGGAGCGCCCCCCGGATGAAGTAATGCTATACTGCCCCAACAGCTCCTGCCCCGCCCGCATCTATTGGGGCCTGGTTCACTTCGTGTCCCAGGATGCGCTGGACATCCGCGGTTTGGGCGAGCGCACCGCACAGCAGCTCCTGGAGCGCGGGCTGGTGCACGATTTTGCCGATCTTTTCGCGCTCGAGCGCGCCGATCTGCTGCAACTCGAAGGCTTCGGCGACCTCTCGTCCCGCACCCTCGTCGCCGCCATCGCGGCCGCCCGCGACCGGCCCCTGTCCCGTCTGCTCTTCGCCCTGGGCATACGCCACGTCGGCCAGCACGCCGCCCAGGTGCTCGCCGGGGAATTCCAGACCCTCGACACCCTGCTCGCCGCCACCGAAGACGAGTTCGCGGCCGTGCACGGCGTCGGCCGCCCCCCGGCAGGCGCGCTCGCGGCTTTTCTGGCCGACCCGCACAACCGCGCCCTGCTGGAGCGGCTACGTGCGGCGGGCGTGAACACCGAGGAGCCGGTGGAACGGGCCGAGCAAACCACGCTCCAGGGCCTTACATTCGTGATCACGGGTACGCACACGCGCGGCCGCAAGGAGTTGACGTCGCTCATCGAGCGACACGGCGGTCGCGTGAGTGGCAGCGTTTCCCGCAGCACCGACTACCTGGTGGCCGGCGAGAGCCCGGGCAGCAAGCTGGACCGCGCACGCGAGCTGGGCGTGCGCACCATCGACGAACTGGAGCTGCTCGCGCTCATCGGCGCGAGCGATCAAGGAGCTGGCGCATGAACGAAGCACGCTCGCACGAGCTCGCACTCCCCGCGGCCGCTTTCACGGCCCTGCGGCACACGCTCATCGCGGAGCTGGGTGCGCAACGCGCTGCCGCGGTGCTGCGCCAGGCCGGCCATGCGGCTGGCGACGCCCTGTTCCGCGCGCTGGCCCAGTCGCGCGGCGGAACCGACCTGGCCGAGCTGGAGGCCAGCGAGTTCTGGAAGCGGCTCACGCACCTGTTCGCCGCCCGCGGCTGGGGTTCGCTGCAGCAGAGCGCGGCCCATCCGGGCATCGGCGCGCTCGGGAGCGCGGATTGGGGGGTGGCTGATCCGGCCGCGCCCGCCCGGCGCCCGAGTTGCTTCTTCAGCACCGGACTGCTCGCTAACCTCCTCGGCCAGACGGCGGATGCGGACGTGGCCGTTCTGGAGGTGGAGTGCCGCTCGCGCGGCGACCAGCAATGCCGGTTCCTGTTCGGCAGCCCGGAGGCGCTGGATGCGCTGTACAGCCGCATGGCCGCGGGGGAAAAGCCGGACTACGCGGTAGCCCAGCTCTACTGAGTGCGACGCATCCTCGCCATCGACTACGGCGAACGCCGGATCGGGGTCGCTCTCAGCGACCCCACCGCCACCATCGCGCAGCCCCTCGCCACGCTGACCCGCCGCGCCGGCAAACGCGCCCCCATTCAGGCCATCCTGGAGCTCTGCCAGCAGCATGAGGTGAGCAGCATCGTGGTCGGGCTACCGCTCACGCTCGCCGGCGAGGACAGCGACTGGACGCGCAGCGTGCGGGACTTCGCGGCCCGTCTCGAGCAGCGTTCCGCCTTACCCGTAACCCTGGTCGATGAGCGACTCTCCTCGGTGGCGGCAACGCGCGCGGTGCGCGCCATCGGCCTCCGCCGCCAGGCCCGTGCCCAGCGCGAGCGCGTGGACGCCGGGGCGGCCGCCCTGATCCTGCAGTGGTACCTGGACCGGCAACCCCGTAGCTCGCCGTGACCAGGGTTCTGCCAATCGGCACTCTCGTTGCCTCCCTGCTCCTGGCCGGTTGCGGGAGCGGCACCGGCAGGGGACCCCCGCTGCGGATCATGGTGCCCACCGGCGCGGCTTTCGCCCAGGTTTCCGACTCGCTGGCTCGCCACCACATCGTCGGCAGCAGCTTCCTGTTCGAGCTGTACGCCCGCGCCCGGCGCGCCACCGCCTCCGTCCAGCCCGGCACGTACGCCTTCCGGCGAGGCATGTCCTGGGACCGCATCCTGCGCGACCTGCGCGAGGGCCGCACCGTGACCCTTCGTCTGGTCATCCCGGAGGGGTGGGACATCGGCCGCATCGCACCGCGCGTCGCAGAGCTGCTGGGCAGGCCGGCCGACACGATCCTGGCGGTGCTCGCGGACAGTCATGCGGCCGTTCGAATGGGAGTGCCCGGACCGACCCTGGAAGGATACCTCTTCCCGGCCACCTACAGCTTCGGCCCGGATGTCTCCCTGGATTCGTTGCTGGCGCAGCTGGTAGCAGCGTACCGGCGCGTCTGGACTCCGGCCCGCAGATCCAGAGCGGACAGCATCGGGCTTTCGGAGCGGGAAGTGGTGACTCTTGCCTCCATCGTGGAGAAGGAGGCGAGGATCGTGGCCGAGTTGCCCCTGATCGCCGCCGTGTACCACAACCGGCTGCGCATCGGCATGGCGCTGCAGGCGGATCCGACGGTGCAGTACGCGCTCGGCCGGCACGAGGAGCGGCTGCTCTACGCGCAGATCGACAGCGTGGCCGACAACCCCTACAACACCTATCGGCACCCCGGATTGCCGCCCGGGCCGATCGCCTCGCCGAGCGAGGCGGCCATCGCTGCCGTGCTCTACCCGGCCGACGTCAAGTACCTCTACTTCGTGGCCCGTCCGGACGGCAGCCACACCTTCACCAGCTCGCTCGCGGAGCACAACCGCGCCAAGACCGCCATCCGCCGGGCGGAGCGGCCGGCGGCCAGACCATGAAGCGCCTGCGGCTCATCGTCATCACCGATGCCCGCCTGGCCGCGCCGCGCGCCCTCCGCGACGTGGTCCAGCGCGCTCTCCAGGGCGGGGCGCGCGTGATCCAGCTGCGCGACAAGCAGGCCAGCGCGCGCGTGCTGCACGCCCAGGCGGTGGAGCTGCTGCCGCTCGTGCACGGCAGTGGTGCGCTGTTGATCGTGAACGACCGGGCCGATGTCGCGCTGGCCGCGGGCGCCGATGGCGTGCACCTCGGGCCCGAGGATCTTCCGGTGGCGGCAGCGCGTCGACTCGCGCCGCCCCACTTCATCATCGGCGCTTCCACCGATGACCCCGGTCGGGCACGCATGCTGGAGGCGGAGGGCGCCAGCTACATCGGGTGCGGCGCGGTCTTCCGCACGACCACCAAGAACGTGGGCAGCGAAGCGATCGGACCGGAGGGCGTGCAGCGGGTGGCCAGCGCCGTTGCCATCCCGGTGGTCGCCATCGGCGGGATCACTCCGGAGAATGCGGGTCAGCTGGGTCGCAGCGGGGCGGCGGGGATTGCGGTCGTTGCCGCGGTCATGCGCAGCCCCGATCCCGCTGCCGTCGTGCGCCAGTTGCTGCGTTCCTATACCCCGGACTAGAACGCGTCGCGCGAGCCACGCGACGGCGTCACCGCGTGCCTGATCCGCTGTGAGAAATCACTCGCGCCGTTCGCCGCGCGGGCGCGCTGGTCCACCCGATACTGCGTCCGCACTTCCGCCGGCCGCCGTTCCAGCCCGAGCAGGCCCAGCTCGAAGGCGTATTCGTCCGACAATGCCGGCATGACCAGCGCCCGGCTCCAGGGCACGCGTCCGGGTGCCACTTCGTTCACCGCGTCAGCCAGGTTCGTCGCACCGTTGTTCGCGAGCGTATGGTAGTACTCCGGGCGCCGCCGCAAGTCCGCGGCGCGCTCGAGCAGCGTCTCCAGCAGGTGTGCGGCCTGGGTCGGCGTCGCCTTCCCGGGATAGAGGTAGACCTGGTCCCGGTAGCCGACGCTGCGCACTCCAATCACATCCGGCTCATCCGCCACGACGTACATCAACTCGTAACGCCGCAGCATGCCCAGCCACGGCGAATAGGTTTCCCCCGGCTCCCGCCTCGCCTCCACCGAGATCGCCAGGTACTGAGAATCCGCAAACTCGAAACTCACGAACACGGGCGCCGGTCGGTGCCACGATCCGAACGGCGAAATCCCGAACCACACCCGCCGCACCGCGTCCAGATCGTACGTGCGGTCGAAGTAGCGGACCGTCATGCCGCCATCGGCAGCATACCGGTAGCTGCGCACGTGCCCCAGCTGTGCCTGCCGCCCCAACAGACGCACGTAGGGCAGCACGTCGTGTTCCGGTACGTACAGCCGGTGGCTTCGCGGCACACTCGTGATGAGGTACAGCGGCACCACGCAGATCACGAACAGCAAGGCTCCGATGAACACCTTTCGCAGCATCGCGCAGCAACCAGTCGCGGAGTGATGAGTGCCGGCCGGCGCCGGGTGGCCTTTCAGAATAACCGCCGGGGGTGGAGATGCGGAGAGCCCGGGCCGCGCCGTGGGGGTGCGGACCGGGC
>VEPF01000018.1:0-13516 GCA_012027055.1 Gemmatimonadota bacterium
CCCTGGTATCTCCCAGCGTTGCGGTAGCGCTCGCCGAACCGGAGCAGCTCGCGGGGCCGCAGGGCCATTTCGTTGCCGCCGAAGTAGACGCCCTGCGGGTCGCGCGTCCAGGACGCGAGCTCGATGCCCAGCGGCCGCATCAGCCGGTCGCGGGCGTACGCGAACGTGCTCATGCCGGTCGCGCGCGTGAGCAGGGCGGACAGCAGGTGCGTGCTGCCGGTGCTGTACAGCATGCGTCCGCCCGGCACATCGGCGAACGGCTGGCGCAGCACGTAGCGCACCCAGTTCCGACTGGAAACCCACTCGCCGTAATTGCCGAAGGAAGTGGGCTCGAGCCCGGAGCGCATGGAGAGCAGGTGCTCGATGGTGATCTGCTGCAGGCGCGCATCCGGTTGGGACGGCAGGTCCGGCTGGAAGAAGGGTGCGATGGGCTGGTCCAGGCCCGACAGCTTTCCTTCCGCGATGGCAATCCCGACCAGCGCCGAGATGATGGACTTGGATGCGGACTTGATGTTCGCCCGCCGCGCGGCCGTGTAGCCGTGGTAGTACCGCTCGCCGAGCAGCTCGCCGTGACGGGCGACCAGCAGGCTGTGCAGCCGCGGCAGCACCGCCGCGCGCGCCCATGCCTGCGCCAGCGTCAGCGAGTCCAGACCCCGACCGGGCGGGCGCGCCGTGCCCGACTCTGCCCCGGGCCGCTCCTGCGCCCGCGGCGCCGCTTCGCCGCATGCGCAGGCCAGCAGCAGCAAGCCGGCCGCCAGGGCGCGAGAGCCGGCCGCGCCGGCGCGCAGCGCTCGGGTGTCCACTTCAGTGCGCCTGTGCTGCGACCGCGCGCGCTACCCAGCCGCGGGCGGCCGGCGGCGACTCGACAACCGCCTCGCCGCCGTACTGGAACACGTGGCGGACGCGCCAGCGCGGATCGGCGACGCGATGGCATACGCGGGCGCTGCCGTCCGCGCCGATCTCGGCGGGCACCTGCTCGCTGACCCAGGGCGCGATGCGCGGCGAGTAGCGGACCACCACCTCGATCTCATCCTGGGCGTAGTAGGGCATGCCATGTTGCAGGAGCGCGGCGACATCGATGGGCGGCACGTCCGGCGGGGGCTCGGTCGCGAGCTGCACATCGAGGGTGCGGTCGAGGCGGAAAATGCGGGCTTCGGCGCGCTCGAGATCGTACGCCACGAGGTACCAGCGGCCGGCCGCGAAAACCAGGCTCCGGGGCACCACGCGGCGGGATTCAGGCGCGGCTGCGCCCGCCTTGAGGTACACGAGCGTGCAGGCGCGTCCGGCCGCGAGCGCATCGTTGACCACGCCGCGGAAGCCATCGTCGCCGAGCGACAGCTCGACGGTGTCGGCGGCTTCCAGCTCCGGTTCCGGCGGAGCGCCGGCGCGCTGATCCTGCACGGTGGTGGTGAGCGGCGCGCTGAGGGCACGTCCGAGGCGGGCGGCGAGGGCGAGCACCTGTGCGCGCCGCTCGCCCGTACCATCGGCCGCGAGCGCGCGCAGCCCGAGCTCGAGCGCGAGCGACTCGCGCAGGTTGAGCCGCACCGGGCGCTGGAACTCGGCAACCGCGAACACGGTGACCCGGTCGCCCTCGACGAAGATGCTGAAATCCTCGCTGCTGCCGCCGGGCTGGTAGTAGCTGCGCGCGGTCGCTTCCTGCAGGTCCTCGAGCACCAGGCCGGGACCTACGCCGAGCGCGCTCGCGAGCTCGGCGATGGAGATGCCGTCCGCGGCACGCGCGGCGGCGGGCAGGATGTAGAGCAGGCGCTCGAGGCGGGCCCGGGCCGTGGTCAGGTCACGCGTCGCCATCGTTCGCCTCCCGGTGCGCCGCGGCGATCTCGGCCGTGATGTTGCGGAGCTCCGCGCGCAGTTCCGGCGGTTCCAGGATTTCGGCCTCGCCTTCGGTGGCGAGCAGCCAGCGCAGGAAGGGTTGCGTCTGCTGCAGCTCGAACGAGCGTACCGTAGCGCCATCCGGCAGGCGCGCCTCGAGCCGTCCGTACCGGTTGCGCTCGGCCCACAGGCTGAGCGGGAAGCGGAAGCGAACGCGCGCAGCGAGGGGCGGCTCGTCGCCGGCGCCCAGCTCCCAGGGCCGGCGCTCGGCGTAGGCGCGCAGCCGGAAATCGGCCGGGATCTGGTAATCCGGGGTGCCGGGCGCGCGCTCGTTGACCTGCACGTCCTCGATGCGGCCGACGCGGAAGACGCGCAGCTCGGCCCGCAACGCGTCGTGGCCAACCAGGTACCAGTTCCCGCCCTGGAAGAGCAGTCCGTACGGGGCCACGTCCCGACCGGTCTCCTGGCCGCGGTAGATGCCGTGGTACCGGAAGGACACGCGCTTGCGCGTCAGCAATGCGTCCGAGAGCGTGCGCAGGCGGGCCAGCAACGCCGCGCTGCCGGGTCTTTCCAGGTACAGCACGCGCGCTTCCGGAGCATGCGCTTCCGGATCCAGGTCGAACGCGAGCTTGCGGTACGCGGAGCGCGCTTCCGCGGCGAGCGGGAAAGCGGGCAGGTCGCGCGCGCGCCGCAGCGCTTCGAGCGCGAGCGGCGCGTCCGCGCGCGTGATCTCCACGTCCGCCACGCGGGCGCGGCTCTCGTAGCGGGCAGTGCCGGAGTAGCGCTCCACCAGCCGGAGATAGGGCAGGTAGAAATCGCGCCGGTCGATGCGGTAGCCCTCGATCTCGTCGCTGCCCAGCTCGGTGGTGTAGCGGACGGTCTGGATGGGAATGCCCTGGGCGCGCAGCTCGTCCTTGTCGCGCTCGAACTTGCGGCGCGCGCTCTCCCGCGCCCTGGGTTCGTCCGACTGCCAGCCGGCCGCATACGCCGGGATGCGCGAGAGCAGCTCGTCGCCGGCCACGGGGAGCCGCCGCCCGGCCAGGTAGGCGATGAGGTCGAGCCAGCGCTGCAACTTGGTGGGACCGCTCATTCTGCCCATCGGGATGCCTGGGAGCGGGTGGCCGAGTGCCGGCCCGCGGCGGCGCGCCACGGCCCTGGACGACCTCCTGGCGCGGTTCGCCTGCGCGGGCCGGCGGCAGCGGCTCCTGCGGCCGCCGACACCGAAGACTCGGACCGCGGTGTGACAACGGATTGTGGCCTGGCCGCGGGAGCCGCGTCAACTCGGGGACTGCGGCAGGCCACGCGGCGGTACGGTACACGGCGCCGTGCGGCGCGCTCGCACCGCGGCGGCGGCGACCCGGCCCGCCCGGCTGGTCAGGGCCGTTCGGCGCCGTTATCTGTATGGGCCGCGGCCGAGTGCCGCCGGTATTCTCGAGACGAGGCAGAGAGATGGCCACCATTCGACGCGGGTCCGGCGTGCTCGCCGCCCTGCTCACCGCCGTGCTGCCGCTGGCCGCGGCAGCGCAACAGCTTCCCGAGCGCGCGGTGCGCCGCGACATCCCGCTCACCAATACCATCCGGCGGGCCTTCGCGGCCGGCACGCGCGACTCCACCGGGCGGCCCGGCCCGAAGTACTGGCAGACCGCGGTGGACTACCGGATCGAAGCGCGGCTGGAGATCCCCGGCGCGCGCATTGCCGCCCGCCAGTCCGCCGTGGTGCACAACCAGAGCCCGGACCCGATGCGGGTGATCGTGCTGCGCCTCGACCAGAACATCTTCCGCGCGGATGCGGTGCGGCTGACCCGGCCGCCCGAGATCACGGATGGATTCCGGTTCACGCGGTTGGCGGTCAACGGGCAGCCGCTCGAGCTGACCGGGCCGCCGCGCCCGGGCAGCAACAGCGTCTTCGGGCTGGACCAGACGGTCGCGACCATCCAGCTGGCGAACCCCATCGCGCCCGGCGCGAGTGCCACCCTCGACCTGGGCTGGCGCTTCCGGGTGCCGCACCCGCCCGGCTCGCGCGGCCTGCGGCACGGCGCCCTGGGGGACACGCTGGTGCAGGTAGCGCAGTGGTATCCGCGCGTGGCGGTGTTCGACGATCTGCGCGGCTGGGACACCGAGCCCTATCTCGGCGCCTCCGAGTTCTACCACAACTTCGGCAGCTTCGATGTGAGCCTGGACGTGCCGGCCGGCTGGATCGTCGGCGCGACTGGCGTGCTGCAGAACCCCGAGCAGGTGCTCACGGCGGCGGCGCAGCAGCGGTTGCAGCAGGTGCCCGGCACGGATGACGTCGTCACCGTGGTCGGCGCCGAAGCGCGCGGCCCCGGGATCGCCACCGCGGCTGGCGAACGGCTGGTGTGGCGCTTCCGGGCGGACAGCGTGGCCGATTTCGCGTGGGGGGCATCGCCGGTATACGTCTGGCAGGCCACGCGCGTGCAGGCGCCCGGCGGCCGGACCATCCCCATGCACATCTACTTCATGCGGGACCGCGCCTCGGCATTCGCGCAGGTGCCGGCCGTGGGCCGGCATGCGGTGGAGTTTTATTCCCGGCTGTGGCTGCCCTACGCGTTCCCGCAGCTCACGGTGCTGGACGGCCCGGAGCTGGGCATGGAGTACCCGATGCTGGTGATGTCCGGGCTGGGCGCTCTGGACCATGAGATCGGGCACGAGTGGTGGCCGATGATGGTGGGCGTGAACGAGACCTGGTACGGCTTCATGGATGAGGGCTTCAACTCGTACATGAACATCCTCTCGGGCGCGGACCGCGCGCAGCGCCCGCCCCGGCTCGACTCGCTGGGCATGCGCTACGGCCAGACCAGCGGCAACGAGCAGGAAGCGCCGCTCATGTGGAACGCCAACTACGGCGGCCCCATGTATCGCTTCCAGGCCTACCAGAAGGCTCCGCTGCTGCTCTCCAGCCTGGGCGGCATTGTCGGCGATACGGCCGTGTGGCAGGCCATGAGCGCGTATGCCCGGGCGTGGCAGTTCAAGCACCCCTCGCCCTGGGACTTCGCTTTCTTCATGAACCGGGCGCTCGGCCGGGACCTCTCCTGGTTCTGGTACTACTGGCTGTTCACCACCGAATCATCGGACGGCTCCATCCGCAGCGTGACCACGAGCGAGAATCGCACCACCGTCACGATCCAGCAGGCCGGGCAGATGCCCGCACCGGTAGTGCTGCGCGTCGATTTCGCGGCGGACGGTCCGGCCATCCGCACGCCGGCCAACGGCCGCCTGCTGGATGCGACGTCGGCGCTCGTCATGTATCCGGTGGACGTCTGGTTCAATGGCAGCCGCAGCTTCGACGCGGTGCTCGATTTCGGCGGCCGGAAGATCGAGCGGATCACTTACGATCCGTTCGGACGATTCCCGGACCGGGACCCGAAGGACAACGTCTGGCCGCGGTAACGAAGCATCGTTTTCACACGAAGCCACGAAGGAGCACGAAGGCACGAAGAACGGAGGATGTGGGCGTAACAAACGGCGGCCGCGGATTCAAGGGGGTGTATCGGGCTCCGCGGCCGCCGTGTGTAGAGTCAGGTTGGTATGCTCTTCGTGGCTTCGTGCTCCTTCGTGGCTTCGTGTGAGAACGATGCTCCGTGTCTCTCCGTTCTTCTCCGTGTCAGTCGATCCGGCTCCGGATCTGGCGCGCATCGGCGACCGAGACTCCGGGCCACTGCGCCAGCAGCTTGACGACGCGCCCCAGCTCGATCGCGCCATCATTGTCGTGCTGCGCCACGGCGATCAGGGCGGCATCGGCGTAGGCATTGGCCGCGACCCTGACACTGCCCTGGCCCAGCGCCCGCCAGCCCGCTTCCTTCATGTTCGCCCGGGCGTCCGCCAGGGCGCCGCCGAAGTACTGCAGCCGGGCGGCACGGATCAGCAGTGCGACGCTGGCCGCATCTTCGACCGCCAGCTTGTGCGCGGCCTGGGCGAGCAGGTCGCCCGCCTCGCCGAAGCGGTCGGGTGAGCTGGCCAGGTCTTCGGCCATGGACTCCAGCTCGGCCGGCGTCGCCGTGACGTAGGCGGCCGCAGCCGGGAACGTGGTGGCCTGGCCCCACAGCGAAGCCGGTACCAGCCAACCCAGGGCGGGGATCAGGGCGATCCCCAGCACAATCCGGATAATGCGCTTGCTCGTCATGTTTTCCTCCTGGCCCCAGCGGGCTCTCATTTCTCGTTCCAGTCCGGCACGCACGGCTTTGAGCGTTCGTGCTGACGGGAATGCTAGGGGGGTGGCGTGACCGCCCGGTCTCTCGGGCGTCACCTGTCAGGTGACGGTTGTGCGGCCCGGGCCGGCGCTGCACCTTGGGGGGCGCGAGGGCCCGTGTCCGGCCCTTCACGAAGGGAGAACATCATGCGTGCCATGCTGCTGCTGGTGATCGGTTTCGCCGCCTGCGCCGGTACCGGCAGCACGCCCGGCCCGGAGCCCGAGCGAGAGAGCGTGCGCATCGTGGGCGCGGGCGGCGCGGTGCAGATGACCACCTACCACAACGAGGGCTGGGTCACCCACGAGCTGCCGGCTTCGCTGGCGGCAGTCTGGAGCGTGCTCCCCGCGGTCTACGATTCGCTGGCGATCCCGGTCACCAGCCGCAATGCCGCCTCGCACACCATCGGCAACGGCGGCCTGCGCGCCCGGGCGCGGCTCGGGAAGGTGGGACTGCAGCGGTACCTCGATTGCGGCAGCACGCAGGGTGGCCCCAACGCCGAGACCTACGAGATCCACCTGACGATCAGCACGCAGGTGCTGCCCGGGGCCGGGGACGAGACCGGCTCACGACTCAGCACATCCCTCCAGGCGGAGGCCCGTCCGGTCAATTTCACCGCCGACTGGGTCCGCTGCACCTCGAAGAACACCCTGGAAAAGGCCGTGGCGGAGCTGGCCGGGCGGCTGGCGGCCGGCCGCTAACCGCCGTTCGCCGCCCGGATCTGCACTGCCCGCGCCAGCTCATCGCGCGGCTGCAGGACTTTCCGGCGGACATCGGCGGGCAGGTCCGGGTGCGCGGCCAGGAAGTCGTCCACGACCTGCAGGGCTGCCGGCGAGCTGTGCCCGCCAATGAAGGCATCGAGCCAGCGGGGCAGGAAGAAGATCCGGCGGTGGTCCCGGAGCCAGACGGCGCGCTCCAGCGCGGGCCGCAGCCACGGCAGGCTGAGCTGGTCCTGCAACTCGTGGTTGAAGCCCGCCAGCGACGCCGTGACCCACTCCTCGTTCAGCTGCGAATCCTCGAAATAGCGGGCGAAGTACGCCGCCTTGCCCGCCGCGCTCGGGATCGCGGCGCCTGCGGCGAACGCCGATCGGGGTGCTTCCGCAGTCGAGTCCCGCTGCTGCTCGGCGGTCAGCCGCGCGAGCGAGCCCGGCTCCCCCAGGGCCAGCAGCCGGGTCACGGCCGCCCAGCGACTGGGCTGCGGCAGCGGCTTGCCGTCGAACGCGCGCCGGCCGTCCAGGAAGTCCTGCAGGGCGGCCACGCCGGCGGGCGAGCGGGCGCTGCCCAGGAGCGCGTCCAGCGCTGCCTTCCGGAGATCGTAAGGCAGTGCCGCAGCACCCGTCCGCTCCAGCAGCACGGCCTCCAGGCGCTCGGCGAGCCCGCTGCGAGCGGCGCCCGGGGGCAGGTAGCGCTCCAGCGCCGTGGTGGCACGACCCAGCAACAGCCCGCTGATCTGTTCGTCGCGCTCGCGCTCGAAGGCGACGATGGCCGCAGCCGCGAACCGCGCGGGCGCCAGCCGCTGCTCCCGCACCAGGTCCCAGAGCGCGCCCCAGGCCAGCGCCCGTGCCAGGTCATCGCTCAGGGTCGCGGCGTTCGCGAGCAGCCATGCCGCGGAGCGCGCATCGGGAAGGAAGATGCCGTAGCCGTAGTCGCCATCGTTGGGGAACACGTAGGCCGGCGCGGGGCGCCCGACGGCCGCGGCGACTTCGGTGGACACCCCGGTGAAGGGCACGTCGAGCACCACGTCCGCAGCGTCCGGGTATCCGAGCCGAACCCGCACCCGGCCGGGCCACCAGCCCCCGCGATCACCGGGCAGCGTCACGGCCGGGCGCTGGCGGAGCACGAGAGAGGTGATCCGCCCGTCGTCGCCCGTGGCCAGCTCCGTCTCGACGATGGGCGCGCCGGCCCGCAGGATGTACTGCTCGCCGAAGCGGGCGAGGTCCTGCCCGGCCGACGCACCGATGGCGGCGAGCAGGTCCTGCCAGGTGGCGTTCCCGTACGCGTGCTGCCGCAGGAACTGCTGCACGCCGCGGCGGAAGGGCTCCTCGCCGACGAGGTACTCGAGCTGGCGCAGGATGGAGGGCGCCTTGTTGTAGACGATCGCGCCGTAGTGGCTCTTGGCCAGGTCCAGGTTCGGCAGCTCCTGCCACACGGCCGTGGTGCCGCTCGTCACATCCACCGCGTACGCCGCCGGTTTGTTGCGCAGGTAGAACGTCTTCCACGCGTTCGGGTCGGGAGTGAGCTGGGCCTGCACGCGCGCCGCCATGAACGTGGCGAAGCCTTCCTTGAGCCAGAGGTCGTCGAACCAGCGCATGGTGACCAGGTCGCCGAACCACTGATGCGCGACCTCGTGGTACACCGTGTTGGCCCGGCCCAGCCGGCGCGTCAGCGTGGGCGGCTCCCGGAAAATGAAGTTGCTCTCGTTGTAGAAGATCCCGCCCACGTGCTCCATGCCGCCGAACGGGAACGCCGGGGCGAGCAGTACGTCCAGCTTGTCGAACGGATAGTCCACCCCGAAGTACTGCTCGAGCCAGCGCAGCGCCGCCCGGTTCAGGGCCAGCAACGTGTCCGCATCCGCTTCCGCCGCGCGGGAGCGGCGCACCAGCAGTCTCGTCTCGCCGGCGACGTCGGCGGCCCGCGGGCCCGCGCGCTCGACTTCGGGCGTGCCGAAGGCATGCCATGGCCCGGCCGCGAACGCGGCCAGGTAGGTACTGATCGGGGGAGTCCTATGGAACGTCCAGCGCACGCTGCCGCCGGCCACCGTGTCGCGCGCGGCCAGGGCGCCGTTGGCGAGCACGCGCCACGCGCCCGGGACGGTGATGGTCCAGCGGAAGCGCGCCTTCAGGTCGGGCTGGTCGAACACCGGGAACAGCAGCTGGGCGTCCGAGGGCACGAGCAGCGTGTAGAGGTAGCGGGCGCCGTCGGCCGGCGCGGGCAGGTCGGGGCGCGCCGCCTCCGGGCGGCTGCGCTCGGGCGCAGCATCACCGCCGCGCCGGAGCTCATCCACCGCGATGATCGCGGCACCGGCTGCGGCAATGCGCGCGGTGAACGCGAGCTGCAGCCGGTTGCGACCGGCCGTCAGCAGCGCCGCCGGCAGGATGATGTGCTGGCTGTCCCAGGCCGGCCGCGCGATGCCGCGACCGTTGACGGCCACGGCGTGCAGCGCCTGGCCCCGGAAGTCGAGCACGAGATCGCCGGCCCCGGCCGCGCGTTCCAGCGCGATCGCCACGGTCCCGCGCGCGCTGTCGCGCCCGGTCAGATCCAGCTCGAGGTCATAGCTGATGTCGCGGAGCGCGGCGGCGCGTGCCCGTGCCAGCTCCAGGGATACTCCCGGGCCGGGCGGCGCGGCCGGGAGCGGGGTCGGCTCGTGCGGAGCGGCCCCCGCGCAGGCAGTGCCCAGGAGGGCAGCGAGTAGGCAAACGGAAGCGCGCATGCCCGGCATCATGCGCGCCCACTGGCGGCACGGCAACCGTCGTTTCCGCACGAAGGCACGAAGGATCTTGCTTCGTGCCTTCGCGTGAACCCGGTGCCGCCGTTAGCGGCGGCGTCTCCAGCTGGGCGGTGCGAGCGGCGCGCCCGGCGGCCGCGTCGGCTCGGGGTTCCGCACGGCGGGGAACGCGGAGAGGTGCACCAGCCGGTCCGCCTCCGTCAACTCGCCGCCGATCACCAGGCCGCGCAGCACGCAGTACTGCCCCTTCCCGGTGGTGGGTGCGGGCGTGCGCTCGGCATGGCGCACGGCGTCGAGGTAGGCCGCCGCGGCGCCGGCGGATGCCCGGGGCCGGCGGGCCGAGCGGGCACCGGCAGCCGGGACGTCGCTCGCGTGCTCGAGCGCATCCATGATGTAGCCGCGCAGCAGGCGCTCGTGGAGCCGCTCGTACAGGCGGTGGCAGCCGATCAGGTCGAGTCCGAGCGGCTGCTGGCCGGCGAAGGCCAGGAACCCGACCTGTCCATCCTGGCGGGGGAAGGCCTGCTCCCAGTCCGCGAGCCGGGAGCGGTTCGCTTCGTAGGCCGCGTTCAGATCGCCGGTGGCGCTCGCGCCGCCCACCTTCGCGACGGTTTCGGCGACGTCATTCCACACGTCGCCCTGCGCCTCGCGCAGCATGGTCATTGGTATCGAACCCGCGGCGGCCCGCGCCGCTTCCACCTCGCGCGCCCGGCGCCGTACCTTCGCGGGCGAGTGCTGGGGCGCCGGGGCCATGGCGTCGCTCGCGAAATGCCAGCGGCCGTGCTCCATGCAGTACACGGGCAGCTCGGTCTGGCTGTGCGCGGGCAGCACGATGGAGCGGTTGGTGGTGCGGTTCTGGCGCGAGCCTATGAGCTGTTCGCCATCGAGCACCAGCACGTCCGCAGCGCCCGCGTTCTTCGCGAGCAGCGCGGGGACGGTGCCCTCCCCCACCTCGCCGATCGCCAGGGTGCCGGCCGCCACGGCCTCCGCCAGCAACTCGTAGGGGAGGCGGGCGCCGGCGGGCGCCAGGAGCGGGAACAGGGTCAGTCCCTCCAGTCGCTGGGAACTGCCGATCTTGACATCGAGCATGGTGCCTCCTTCAGGCTGGCGCAGGCACCGCCGCACTCCGCGGTTCGGTAGCTCTGACGGTGTTGCCCGATGATACGACCGGGGTGTGACAGCGAGACCCGGCCGCGCGGACGCGGTGCGGGCGGGTGCGACCCTGGCCCGCGACCGGTGGCGCGCGCACCGTGCCGGCAGGCGGCCCGGCAGTGCTTGCCTGCGCGCGGCGGCGGGTGCCATGGTTGGACGACGCCGAACCCGGCGGCCGGTCCCGGCCGCCGATCCGCCCCGAGGTACGCATGACCATCGCAAGCGCTCGTCGTGCCCTGAGCGGGCTCGTGCTGCTGGCCGGCCTGCCCGCGTCCGCGCGCGCGCAGGAGCCGCGCACGCTGCTGCCCATCGAGTTCCAGCGCTCCCTGGAGTACCGGTGGCTGGGCAAACCGGTGCTGGCCAGCCGGGTGCTGGACGACCTGGCCGGTCCGGCCACGTGGGTGTTCTCCGGCACGGGCACGCTGGCCTTCCGCACCGTGGCGATGCCACCGCTCGGCGGGGGCACGGCGCTGCGCGTGCTGCGGGTGGACCTGCGGATGTTCACGGACTCGCCGGCGCCCACCCGCAACCGGCTCTCCGCCGTCAACCTGCGCCGGCCCTTCGACCGCGAGGACTGGCGCGCCTACAACCGCTTCTCGCTCTGGATCCGGCCGGAGCTGTCGGGCTTTCCGATGCTGCCGCTGCAGCTGGTGCTGCACAACGACGGCGAAGTGAAGGTGCCGGACGCATACAACCGGGAGGGCACGCACTACGTGACCCTGCTCAACGACCGGTGGCAGCAGGTGGTGTGGGAGATCGAGCCGCTGGCGCGCGACCAGGTGACCGGCCTGGAGATCGGCTACTGGGTGAACAAGCTGCTGGCCGACCCGACGGACCGGGTGGCGTTCGAGATCGGCCGGCTGGAGCTGCAGCGGGTGGAGCCCGATCACGTCGAGGGCTGGCAGGTGGCGCCCGGCCGGATCGCCTTCAGCCACAGCGGCTACGCCAGCACATCGCCGAAGACGGCGCTCGCGAGCGGACTGGACGCGACGGAGTTCCGGCTGCTGCGCCTGGACGGCAACGTGCAGGGCGAGATCGCGCTGGCCGCGCCGGTGCGGACGGTGACCGGCCGGCTGGGCAGCTTCCAGCTGCTGGACTTCTCGAGCGTGCGGCAGCCGGGCAACTACGCGCTCCAGGCCGGCGGCGTGCGCTCCGGCCCCTTCCGGATCGCGGAGGATGTCTGGCACGGCACGATCCGCAAGGCCGTCAACTTCTTCTTCGGCGAGCGCTGCGGCTTCGCGGTGCCGGGCTCGCACGGCGTCTGTCACACCGACTGGACGGCCACACTCGGGGATCGGCGTGTGGTCATGAACGGCGGCTGGCACGATGCCGGCGACCTCTCGCAGGGCGGCGTGAACACGGCGGAAGCCACCTACGCGCTGTTCGCGCTCGCGGAATCACTGCAGGAGGCCGGTACTGACACCGCGCTCGTCGCGCAGCTGGTGGACGAGGGCAGCTGGGGTCTCGACTGGCTGTTGCGCGTGCGCTTTCCCGGCGGCTACCGGGTCCACTTTGCCAGCAACAACCTGTGGACCGATGGCATCCCCGGGAACGCGGACGACCGCACCCGCGAAGCGCGCAACAACCCGCCGGTGAACTACCTGGCGGCGGCGGCCGCGGCCGTGGCCGCGCGCGTGCTGCGCGGGCGCGCTCCCGAACTGGCGGCGCGCAGCCTGGCCGTGGCGGAAGAGGACTGGGGTTACGCCCTGACCGGGACGGAGGGCCCCGCGAGCTGGAACACCACCGCGTTCGCGGCCACGCGCATGGAGCTCGCCGCCATGGGCGCGCTCGCATCGCTCGAGCTGTACCGGACCACCGGGAGCGCGGCGTACGCGGCGCACGCCCAGGAGCAGGCGCAGGTAATCCTCGGCTCCCAGGAGCAGCGCTTCGTCGGGCGGGACTTCCCGCTGGCCGGCTTCTTCTACACGGGCCCGGACCGGGACACGATCTTCCACCAGTTCCATCGCGGCAACGATCAGGCGCCGATCGTGGCGCTGGCCCGGCTCTGCGAGGCGTTCCCGGACCACCCCGACTGGATGCGCTGGTACGCGGCCGTGGCCCGGTACGCGGAGTACCAGAAGCGGACCGCGGAGACGACGTACCCGTACGGGTTCCTGCCCGCGTACGTGTACCACGAGCGCGACACCGTGCAGGTGCCGGACAGCGGCGGGCTGCACCAGGCCACGCGCGCCGCCTACCTGGCGCAGGTGCGGCGAGGCATGGCGCTGGGCGATGGCTACTTCCTCAAGGCCTTCCCGGTGTGGTTCGCGCGGCGCGGCAATTACGGCGTGCTGCTCTCGCAGGCGAAGGCGCTCGCGACCGCGGCCAGGCTGCGCCGGGCCGCGGCCGCGCTCGCGCTCGCGGAGCGGCAGGCCCAGTGGGTGGTGGGGCGCAATCCGTTCGCGCAGAGCACCATGTACGGCGAGGGCTACGACTGGGCGCAGCAGTACAGTGTCTCGTCGGGCGACTTCGTGGGCGCGCTGCCGGTCGGCATGATCACGCGCGGCAACGATGACGCGCCCTACTGGCCGGCCGCCAACATGTACGTCTTCAAGGAAGTCTGGGTGCACCCGGTGGCGCGCTGGCTGTGGCTGATGCAGGACCTGCCGGGCGGTGCCGCTCCGGCGACGTCCGCTCCGCCGCCCGCCACTCCGCTGGCGATCACGGTCACCTCGACCACCGGCGCCGACGGGCAGGTCGGCATCCGCGCGCAGGTGCGGGGCGCGGGTGCGCACCGGCTGGTGCTGCGCAGCGAGAACCTGCTGCTGCGCGAAACCCAACACGCGGTCAATCTCGGCAGCGGTGGGAGCGCGACGGTATCGTGGCAGGGCTCGCTGCGCGAGCCGTACGCGCCGTGGATCGCCGTGATCGTGCCCGGTGGGAGCGT
>VEPF01000018.1:13526-20793 GCA_012027055.1 Gemmatimonadota bacterium
CCGCCGCGCGCGCCCCCGACACCGCGGCCCCCGGACGCGGGGCCGCTGGTGGGGGGCTACCTGGCGGCCGGCGGAGTCCGGTCCAAGGGCGTGCGCAGCGCGGAGCTCCGCGGCGGGGCGCTCACCCACCTGTTCTACGCGTTCGGCACCGTGGGCCAGGACGGACGCGCCGCGCTCGGCAATCGCTGCCTGGACATCGGCGAGTGCAGTGACGGCGCGCTCGCCGCGCTGGTGGGGGAAGGCGGCAATTTCGCGCAGCTGCGCCTGCTCAAGCAGCGCTACCCGCACCTGCGCGTGCTGATCTCGCTGGGCGGCTGGGGCGGCTCGCGCTGGTTCTCCGACGCGGCGCGGAACGGCC
Source organism: Gemmatimonadota bacterium (assembly GCA_012027055.1). Taxonomy (GTDB): domain Bacteria; phylum Gemmatimonadota; class Gemmatimonadetes; order Longimicrobiales; family RSA9; genus VEPF01. The sequence continues at coordinate 13,885 of VEPF01000018.1, forward strand.
AGGCCCGCAAGCGCCTCGTGGCATCCACCATCGACAACTTCATCAGGCCGTACCCGGAGGTGTTCGACGGGGTGGACATCGACTGGGAGTACCCGGTGGGCGGCGGTCCCGGCAACAACACGGCGCGCCCCCAGGACCGGCGCAACCTGACGCTGCTGCTGCAGGAGTATCGCCGGCAGCTGGACGCCCTGGGGCGGGAGCGGGGCCGCCGCGATGAGCTGAGCATCGCCGCCGCGGCCGGACCGTCGCAGCTCGCTCATCTCGAGCCCGCGGAGCTGGCCCGGGTGCTCGATTTCATCAACCTGATGACGTACGACTTCCATTCCGGCGATACCATTGCCCACTTCAACTCGCCCCTGCGCGCGGTCCCGGGCGACCCGGTGCCGCTCTGGAACATCGAGGCGACGGTGCGGGCCTTCGTCGAGGCGGGCGTGCCGCTGCGGCAGCTGGTCGTCGGCGCCCCGTTCTACGGCCGCGGCGTCGGCGGCGTGGCACCGGCCGGTGACGGCCTGCTGCAGCGCGGGACCGAGGCGGCCGCGGGCGAGTGGCAGTCGGTGGATTACCGGGTGCTCGTGCAGCGCCAGCCCGAGCGGAACGGGTTCACCCGCCACTGGCAGGCGGACGCGCAGGTGCCCTGGCTGTACCATCCGGCCACGGGGGTGTTCTTCAGCTACGACGACCCGCAGTCGATTGCGGCCAAGGCCCGCTACGTGCGCGAGCAGGGCCTGGGCGGAATCATGTTCTGGGAGCTGGGCGGCGACAACGGGGCGCTGCTGCAGGCCATCCAGGAGGGCCTCGGGCGCACGGCCGCCTCGCCGGCACCGGCCGGCATCGAACAGGCCGAGCAGGGGCCCCGCGCCGCGGCCCGCCTGGTGACCAGCTTCGATGGCCTGGGCACGGGCTTCGTCGGCCCGGACAGCGGCGCCGTGTTCCGCAACCCGTCCGACAACAGCCTGGCGGTCGGGCCCGACCACATCATCGAGATCGTCAACTCGCGCTTCGCGGTCTACACGAAGCGGGGCGCGCGCTTCGACACCACCGGCCGCGTACTGCGCGGACCGGTCCCGACCAACAGCATCTGGGCCGGCTTCGGCGGACGCTGCGAGCCCCGGCCCAACGGTGACGCGGTAGTCCGCTACGACCAGCTCGCGCGCCGCTGGCTGATCGTGATGCCGATCTTCCGGCGCGACACCGCAGATGCCAGGGAGCCGTACTCGATGTGCTACGCCGTGAGTCAGACCGAGGACCCGCTCGGCCCGTATCACCGCTACGAGTTCAAGCGCGCGCTCTTCCCCGACTACCCGCGTCCCGCGATCTGGACCGACGGCTACTACATCCCGACGAGCACGAGCGACGACATCGTCCAGAAGCATGCGTGCGTGGCCGACCGCGCGCGCATGCTGCAGGGGCTTCCCGCCACCGAGCAGTGCGTGATCCTGGACCGGGTGGGCTTCCTGAACAACGCGGACATCGATGGCCCCTTACCGCCGCCGGCCGGCGCGCCGAACATCATGATGGCGGCGGGTGGGACGCAGCTCCGCCGCGATTACGATGATGACGGGATCTACGTGTGGGAGTTCCACGTGGACTGGACGGACCCGGCGAAGACGCGCGTGACCGGACCGCGCAAGATCGCCGTGGAGCCGTACGAGTATCTCTGCGGCGGACAGCTCACCAGTTGCGTGCCGCAGCCGAACACGGCCCGCCGCCTGGATGCACAGGGCGACAAGCTCATGCAGCGCCTGGTGTATCGGAACTTCGGCGACTACGAGGCGATCGTCGCCACGCATTCCGTCAACACCGCGGCGGGCGGCGGCGGGGTGCGCTGGTACGAGTTCCGGCTCGACTCGGCGCGCCAGGCACAGCTCTACCAGCAGGGCACCTTCGCGCCCGACCGCTTCTATCGCTGGATGGCCAGCATCGGGCTGGACCGCTTCGGCAACATCGGGGTCGGCTACTCGTTCGGCGGCACCCCGAACTTCCCCGGCCAGCGCTTCGCCGCGCGGCTGGCCGGTGACCCGCGCGGGCGCCTGACCCTCCGGGAATCGGTGCTCGTGGAAGGCGAGGCGTCGCAGGCCAATACGCTGCGCTGGGAGGACTACACCACGCTCGCGCTCGACCCGACCGACGACTGCACGTTCTGGTACGTGGGTGACTACCTGAAGGCGGGCGCGGCCAACTACACCACCCGGATCGGCGCCTTCCGACTGCCCGGCTGCGGCAACTGAACGCGGCGCAGCACCGGCGGCCGCGCTCGCGCCGCCGGCGCTGCTCAGCCGCCGGCCGCGAGCTGCCACTCGACGAAGGCGCGGTCGGAGGGCGCCAGCGCCAGCGTTGCCGCCTCGTGCAGGGTGACCCAGGCCAGGGCCTCGTGCTCGAGGGCGCGCGGCTCGCCGTGCACTTCCACGGGCACGAACTCGATCACGAACGCCGAGTCCGGATCGGGCACGCGGAAGACGACGTCGCCTGCCGCCATCACCTCGAGGGCCAGCTCTTCCGCCAGCTCCCGCCGCGCCGCGTGCGGGAGCGTCTCACCGGGCTCGAGCTTCCCGCCCGGGAACTCCCACAGGCCGCCGTGCCGCTTCTGCCGCGGGCGCTGGCAGAGCAGGTAGCGTGCGCCCCGCCGGATCACGGCCGCGAGCACGCGCACCGGCGGTTGCGCCGCGCCGGCACCGGGTGCACCGTTGTCCTGGGTCAGCAAGGCGGCAATCCTGCCGGATCACACCGCTTCGGGCAACCCCGGATGAGCGTCTTCGCGCTGATTCTGCTCGGCACAATCCTGCTGCTCGCGATCGCTGTGCTGGTGCTCTTCGGGGCGCGGCGGCGGCGCGAGCGCGCGATCGAGCGCCTGTGGGCCGAGCTGGCCGCGCCCGCCCCCGGCCCGGAGGAACGATTCGATGCGGCCATGGTCGATGGCCTGCCGGAGCCCGCGCGGCGCTGGCTCACGCACGCGATTGCGCCGGGCACGCCGCTCCGCCGGGTGGCGCTGTTGCGCATGCACGGCACCATGCTGCTCGCGGAGGGCAAGCCGCTGCCCATGCACGCCGACCAGGTGCTCGCCCCGCCGCACGGGTTCATCTGGCGGGCGCGGGTGGGCGGCGGACTGCTGCGCATCCGGGGCTTCGACCGCTACGCCCGGGGGACGGGTGAAATGCGCTGGTGGGCGCTCGGCCTCATTCCGGCCGTAACCGGCACTGGTCCCGACATCGACCGGGCCGCGGCCGGCCGGCTGGCGGGCGAAGCCGCGCTCGTGCCGGCGGCGCTGCTGCCCGGAACCGGAGTCAACTGGGAGCCCGTCGCAGCTGCTGTCGCGCGGGCCCGCATGCAGGTGGACGGCGAACCGGTGAGCTTCACGGTCGCCATCGCGCCGGATGGCACGTTGCAGCGCGTGGTGATCACGCGCTGGAACGGCGATCCGCGCAACGGGCCGGTGGGATACCTGCCGTTCGCGGTGGACTTCGAGGGCGAGCAGCGCAGCGGCGGCTACGCGCTCCCAGTGCGGCTCCGCGCCGGCTGGGTCCCGCCCGGCGGCGACGCCTCACGTCCGTTCTTCCGCGCGCAGCTCGACCGCGTCGATTTCCGCTGAGACGGCCGGCGGCGCGGACTCCCCCGCGTACACGGCGCCCAGGGCGGCCAGGTTCACCACGTCCTGCACCGTGCTGCTGTACTGGAGCACGTGCACCGGCCGGCGGGTCCCCATGAGCAGCGGTCCCACGCCCACGGTGTCACCCAGGAACTCCAGCAGGTGCAACGCCAGGTGACCGGACTGGAGGTCGGGGAAGATGAGCACGTTGGCGTTCTGCTGCAGCTGGCAGAACGGGAAGTAGCGCTCCCGCACCTGCTCGTTGAGCGCCGTGGTCAGCTGGATCTCGCCCTCGATCACGAGCTGCGGGTCGCGCGCCCGCGCCTTGTGGGTGGCCTCGCGGACCTTGCGCGCCAGCGGGTGATCGACACTGCCCAGGTTGGAGAACGCCAGCATGGCCACGCGCGGCTCGATGCCGAGCGCGCGTACGGTCGCCGCGGAGAGCAGCGCGATCTCCGCCAGCTGGTCCGCGTCCGGCTCGATGTTCACGGCGACGTCCGCCAGGAAGAACGCTTCCTTGCGGCGCAGCACGGCCTGCAGCGCTGCGATCCGGTGCACGCCGGGCGCGGGACCGATCACCTCGAGGACCTTGCGCAGCGTCTCCGCGTAGGGCGCGCTGATGCCGGCCAGCACCATGTCGGCATCGCCGCGCTGCAGCATCAGACAGGCGAAGTAGAGCGGGTCGCGCAGCTTGGCCGCGGCCATGTCCCGGATCAGCCCGCGCCGGCAGCGCATGCGGAACAGCTCATCGGTGTAGCTTTCCAGGCGCGGGTCGTTGGCCGGCTCGATGATCGCGCTGCCGGCGAGCTGCAGCCCGAGCCGCTCCGCGCTGTCCCGGATCTCCGCACGGCTGCCCAGCAGGATCGGCGAGGCGATGCCCTCATCCACCAGGATGGCGCAGGCGCGCAGCACGGTTTCGGTCGCGCCATCAGGGAAGACGATGCGCGGGGCCAGGCGCCGCGCCTTGGTCACCACCTGGCGCAGCAGGTCGCGCCCGGAGCCGATGCGCACCATCAGGCTCTCACGGTGCGCTTCCGGATCGAGCGGGCGGCGGGCCACGCCTTCCGCGATCGCGCGCGCGGCCACGGCGGCGGACTCGTGCAGCAGGATGCGCGGATCGATGGGGCGGGGCAGCAGGTATTCGGGGCCGAAGCTGAGCCGCTGCCGGCCGTAGGCATGCGTCACCTCGTCGATGACCTCCTCGCGCGCCAGCGCCGCCAGCGCTTCCGCGGCGGCCAGCATCATCCCCTGCGTGATGCGCGCTGCCTGCACATCGAGCGCGCCGCGGAAGATGTAGGGCGAGCTGAGCAGACCGCCGATGCCGTTCGGGTCGTCGGTGCGGCTGGTGAACACCACCACGTCATGACGGGCTGCCCTGGCCTCCGCGTACTCGATCTCCGGGTCGGGCGTGGCCAGCGCCATGACGATGGGCCGGCCCGCCATCCCTCGCACCAGATCCTGCGTCAGCACGCCCGCCGCGGACGCGCCCAGGAACACGTCCGCGCCGACCAGCGCCTCGGCGAGCGTGGCCGGCCGCGACGCGTGGGCGAACTCGCGCTGGTATTCGTTGAGGTCCGGGCGGTCCGGGTGCAGGAGGCCGTGGACGTCGTACAGCGTGATGTTGTCCGCCGGCACGCCGAGCGCGCGCAGCAGCCGCAGGCAGCCGAGCCCGACCGTGCCCGCCCCGCAGGCCACCACGCGCACGCCGGTCACGTCCTTGTCGACCAGCGCGAGCGCGTTGGCGAGGCCGGCCGCGGCGACCACCGCGATGCCGAAGTGGTTCCCATGGAAGACGGGGATGGACATGGCCGCGCAGAGCTGGTCGTAGATCTCCAGGCCGGCCGGGGCACTGATGTCCCGCACGTTGATGCCGCCGAAGGTGGGTTCGAGCATGCGCACCGTCTCCACGAAGGCGGCGGTGTCGCGCGTGTCCAGCTCGAGATCGAAGGTGTCGATGTCCGCGAAGCGCTTGAACAGCACGGCCAGGCCTTCTGCCAGCGGCTTGGCGGCGGCCGGACCCAGATCCCCCAGACCGGGCAGCCCGCTCCCGTTCGTGACCACGGCGATCAGGTTGCCGCGCGCGGTATACAGGTAGGCCTGCGCGGGATCCGCCGCGATGGCGCGCGCCGGACCGAGCGCGCCGGGGATGTGCGCCATGCGGATGTCGCGCGGACTGAGACACGGCTTGGTTTCCTTGACCTCGATCTTGCCCGGCCGGTCGCCGGCGTGGTATTCGAACGCCGCATCGCGTGTCACGGGATCAGCTCCGGCTGAAGGGAAGGAACGGGCAGCGACAGCGGCAGGCGCTCGATGGTCTCGCGCAGCGCCGCATGGAACAGCGGAATGGGCCTTGCCTGCAGGATGCAGGGCTGGTGGTCCCCGAAGGCGAACTCGATGTCGAGGGGTTCCTGCCAGGCGGCTTCCAGGGCGAGCACCGCCTGTACCAGCGCCTCGATCTCGGTGTACTCGAGCGCCGCGCGCAACCGCTGGTGGTAGAGCGTGGTCTCGCGCCGGGTGCCGCTGCCCCGCGTCGCATCGAACCTGATGCACTCGCGCTTGTCGCCCACCCGGTACTGCAGCTGCAGGGCCGTCCCGGGCGCGCGCGGCTTGTGCACCCGGATCTCGTCCACGCCCACCGTACCGGTGACCACTCCTTCGCCCAGCCCGAGCGCGGCGTTGATCACGAGCTCCCGCAGCCGGCCGGACGCGGCGCACACGGTCTGCACCACGCCGGCCACGCGCGCATCCAGCATGCGCTGGACTATGATGCCTCCGCCCGCATGCGGCGGCAGGGCGTGCGGCACATGGCGTTGCTGCAGGGCGCGACTGCTCCACAGGCCGGCCCAGGCCAGGCGGACGTGCTCGAGCATTGCCCGTTCGCCGCGAATGCACAGGTAGGTGTCGAACTGCCCGGCCCAGGCGGCATCGGGAGAATCCTCCTCGAGCGCGGACGAGCGCACCGCCACGAACGGCTCCGCGCCGCCCGCGGCCAGGCCGCGGTAGCCGGCGAGGATCGCGGCTTCCAGGGGCGGGGGCAGCACCACGGCCCGCCACAGCTGCCGGATCCTGGCGGCGAGGCGGTCCCAGTCCTGCGCCTGGCGGGGGTGCGCTTCGCTGAGCAGTGTCGCGATGCTCTCCGCCACCGGGCTGGCGTCCCCCGGTGCGTGCGCCCGGAGCGCCTGGCGGAAGGCATGGTCGGTGATCACGAACCAGGCCGGCACCGCGGCCGGTCCGAGCACCCGCGCGCATTCCCCCAGGCTGGCGGCTTTCGCGCCGATCAGCGGAGCCAGCTCGAGGCCGCCCGCGTCCGCGCTCAGCGAGAGCCG
>VEPF01000018.1:20803-22873 GCA_012027055.1 Gemmatimonadota bacterium
GCGTGAGCCGTTCGCCGGCGGCCACGCGGGCACCCGCTGTTTCGGCCGCGACCTGTTCCTCGACTCCCTGCCGCCAGCCCACCGCCGGGTCCGGCGCGAGCACCGCATCGCGCACCTGCAGTGCGGCCAGCTGGCGCCGACGGGGCCAGGGCGCGGCCGCCGCGGCGAGCGCCACCTGCAGGCCGCGGCGTTGCTCCCCGAGCCGGGCCCGTACCGCGTCGTCGAGCGCGGTCAGGCCGGGGGTCTCGAGGCCGGTTTCGAACTGCCCTACGTCGCGCAGGCGCTCGGTGGCCCGGTGCAGGAGGAGGCGGGCATGGAGCAGCTCGAGCGGTCCGCCGACGGGGAGCAGGTGGCGGAGCTGGGCGCGCGCGCGTTGCAGCTCGTCGCGGGCGCGGGCCCGCAGCCCGGCGCGGGCCGCGGCGGCCGCCGCGCCGACGCGCGGATTGGCGCCGAGCGCGGCCAGCAGACGGCGCCGGTGCGGGCCGGCCGCCGGCGCGCCCGCGAGCGGTCCGAGCAGGAGCTCCCGGACCAGGTATTCGGCCAGCTCGGGCCGCTGGATCCGGCCGGCCAGCTTCTCGAGCTGGTGCATGACCCGGATCAGGTCGCCGCGCGCTGCCAGGGGATCGGCGGTGCCGTCCGCCGTGCGGCGCAGGCCATCCTCGAGCGCGCGCAGGTCGTCGTGCAGGGCGACCGCGTGATGGTCCGAGCCGAGCAGCTGCAGCTCGCCGCGGTCGGCATCCACGACCAGCAGGTCGCCGTCATGCACCAGCTCCCGGTGGATCCGCCGGGCGCTGCGGCAGGCCACTCTGAGATCCGCGATGTCGCACCGCTCCTCGCGGAACTCCGGGCGCCTGAGGACGAGCGCGGGCGAGCCGGCCGCTGGGTACTGCCACTCGCCCGGGACGATCAGCGATGGCTTGCCCAGCTCGAGCGCCAGCAGGCCGATGTGGCTGAGCACTCCGCCGCCGGTCGAAACCGCGGCCGCGGCGGCGCGCAGCAGGTGCGCGTCCGCCGGACCAATGTCGGGCGCGAGCAACACGCCCGGGCCCGCCGTGCGCGGCGCACCCGGCGAGTGGATGCGGGCGAAGCCGCTGGCCCGGCCCGGAGCCGCGGCGCGGCCGGCAATGCGACGCGCCGCTCCCTCCGGATGCGCGACACCGCTTTCCTCCGCGGCCCGCAGCTGCTCCAGCAGGCCGGCGCCCGTGTCCGGCTCGACCAGTTCCAGTTCGCGGTCCGGGACGATGCAGTTCTCGGCCAGCAGCCGCCGCAGCAGCGCTTCGGGCGCCAGCTGGCACACCGGGCTCCAGGACGCGCTCTCGTCCGGGCGGCGGCGGTACCACACGGCGTCGTCGGCGGCAGTGGCCAGCCGGGCCTCACCGTCGGGATCGCGCAGCAGCGCCACGCCGATCCGGGCGCCGGCGGTGCACAGCACACCCAGCTCCACCGGCCAGCCATTGACCGCTCCGGTCACCTGCCGGGGCAGCTCCCGCTCCAGCTGCCGCAGTCGGGCCGCGAGCACGGCCGCCTCCTGCAGCGGCGGGCCGCCTTCGAGTACCAGCAGGGCGAGCTGTTCCGCCTCGTGGACGCGCTGGAAGCAGCCGCGCGCCGGCTGCAGCTCGCCCTCGACCTCGATCAGCTCGCAGCGGTCCAGCGCGTGGCGGAGCGGCTGCAGCAGCAGTCGATCGAGCGCCCGCTGGCCAGCGACCTCCGTGGCCAGGTCGGCACTCGCGCTCCAGCCGCGGCGCTGCAATTCCGCCCGCACCGCCCGACCGAGCTGCGACGGCAGCAGCGCGCGGACGGCCGCCGCGTAGGGTTGCGCGGGATCCCAGCGCACCGGGCGTTCTCCCAGCGCGTCCCGCTCGAGGCCGGCGACCACGCCGGCCCGGTCCGGCAGCAGCAGCGTCGGCACGGGCAGCACGCCCAGGCACAGGAACAGCTCGGCCCATTCCGCGGCGATCTGCTCCCGGGCCGCGCGCGGGTAGGGCGGCGAGCCGCCCGTCCCGTCGCGGTCCATCAGGTGCGGCCGCAGCGCGGACAGCGCGTTCGCCCGCTCCAGCAGGTCGGCCAGGT
>VEPF01000269.1 GCA_012027055.1 Gemmatimonadota bacterium
CCGGTCCCGCCGTCCGCACCGGTGGACGTGACCTCCAGGAGGACGACGTCCCCGACCGAGTCCGCCGGGGGGAGGGCAGGGGCCAGCGCCGTGAACAGGTCCGCCCCCGTGGCCGGGGGTTGATAGGAGCTGACGGTACGGGCGGCGCGATTCACCTGGGCGAGCGGGAGCGAGTCGTTCCCGGCGCCGACGTTGCCCACCAGGACGGCGTCTCCCAACGCCATGGCCCGGCCGTTCCACAGCCAGGCGGGGCGCTCGCCGGGGCCGTGCTCATCGGCCCCGGCCGCGACCTGCGGCCCCACGGGCGTGCCACCCGGCAGTTGGAAGAAGTCCGCGTTCACGCCGGCCAGGGCGTCGCCGGCCAGCGCGGAGGTGAGGCCGCGCGCGTCCAGCGTGCCGGCCGGCTTGCGTGTCGACCAGCGGGGGGTGCAGCGGGCGGTGTCCATCTCGACCACGTGGATGGCCCAGGGTCCGGTCCGCTCCCAGGCGCGGATGTACAGCACGCCGGGGGCGACCGTCTGTACGCGGAGCGAATCCGCGGCCGCGAACGCGCGCACCGCCGGGGATGCTTCCGGTCGGGGCTCGGTGACGGGGGCGCAGGCGCCCAGGACGAGCGCCAGCAGGGCTGGAAGGGCGAGTGCCTGCGGACTTTTCTCGATCACGGGTTGTGCCCATCTTTTGAGGTTCGGGCCGCAGCGGCGGCCGCGGTTCACCACGAGCCAAGCGGAGTGACATGGCCTGGAGCATAGAGGACGCCCGCGAGCTCTATAATATCGAGGGCTGGGGGATCGGCTACTTCGACATCAACGCCCGCGGTCACGTGACGGTCCATCCCACGCGCGAGCCGGAGCGCAGCCTGGACCTGTTCGAGCTGGCCATGGACCTGGAAGCGCAGGGTATCCGGCTGCCGCTGCTGCTCCGCTTCTCGGACATCCTGCGCACCCGCATCCAGACCCTGACCGATCGCTTCGAGGCCGCGCGCGCCGAGTTCGACTACCAGGGCCGCTACACCCCGGTCTTCCCGATCAAGGTGAACCAGCAGCGGCACGTGGTCGAGGAGATCCTGTCGTACGGGGCGGACCACGGTGTGGGCCTGGAAGTGGGGAGCAAGCCGGAGCTCCAGGCCGTGCTCGCGCTGACCGAACGCACCGATCACATGATCGTCTGCAACGGTTACAAGGACGAGGAGTACCTGCGGCTCGCGCTCATGGGCCAGAAGCTGGGCCACACCGTGCTGATCGTGGTCGAGAAGCTGAGCGAGCTGGACACGCTGCTGCGCGTGGCCCAGGAGATGAAGGTGCAGCCCGGCATCGGCGTGCGCATCAAGCTCTCCACCACCGGGGCCGGCCGCTGGTCGGAGTCGGCCGGCGAGCGGAGCAAGTTTGGCCTGACCTCGGCGCAGTTGATGCGGGCGCTGGACCGGCTGCGCGAGGCGGACCGGCTGGAGACGCTGAAGATGGTGCACTTCCACCTCGGCTCGCAGATCCCGGACATCCGCATCTTCAAGTCGGCCATGGCGGAAGTGGCCCGGTTCTACGTGGAGCTGCGCCAGCTGGGGGTCGGCATCGAGTACGTGGACGTGGGCGGCGGGCTCGGCGTCGACTACGACGGCACCCGCTCGACGGGTTCGGCATCGGTCAACTACTCCGTCCAGGAGTACGCCAACGACATCATCTACACGCTGGCGGAGGCGTGCCGCGAGAATGAAGTGCCCATGCCGCACGTGATCTCGGAGTCCGGCCGGGCGCTGACCGCGCATCACGCGCTGCTGCTGGTCAACGTGATCGATCTCGAGACCCAGATCGCCGATCCGCCGGAGACGGTGCCGGATGAGGCGCACGCGGTGGTGCACGACCTGCTCGCATCGCTGCGGGAAATCAACGACCGTTCGATCCACGAGGTCTATCACGACACGCTGTTCGCCAAGGAGAGCGTGCAGTCGCACTTCACCAGTGGAGTGCTCTCGCTGCAGGAGCGCGCCCTGGCCGAGCGGCTGTACCTGGCGATCATGAACCGCATCCTGGAGCTGGCCAGCCAGGACGAGGAGGAATACGAGGACATCCTGCCGGAAGTGAGCAGCGCGCTCACCGACCGCTACTTCTGCAACTTCTCGCTCTTCCAGTCACTGCCCGATTCCTGGGCCATCGACCAGATCTTCCCGATCATGCCGGTGCACCGCCTGCTCGAGGAGCCCACCCGCCGGGGCACGCTGCAGGACGTGACCTGCGACTCGGACGGCAAGATCGACCACTTTGCCGGCTGGCGGAAGCCGAAGCACAACCTGGAGCTGCATCCCTTCCGGCCCGAGGAGCCATACGTGCTCGGCATCTTCGTGGCCGGCGCGTACCAGGAGATCCTGGGGGACATGCACAACCTGTTCGGCGACACCAACGCGGGGCACATCAAGCTGAACCCCACCGGCTACGAGATCGGCGACTTCGTGCATGGTGACACGGTCACGGAAGTCCTGAACTACGTGCAGTTCAGCTCGCAGGACCTGGTGACGACCTTCCGGCGCAAGGTCCAGAACGCGAAGGGGCTCTCGCGCGGGGAGGCGAACGCGTTCATCGCGGACTACGTGGACGGGCTGGCCGGCTACACCTACCTGGAGGGCGAGGGCTGAGTCTCGCACCATGCCGGAGCTGCCGGAGATCGAGCTCTACGTCCGCGCCCTGAACGCGCGCGTGACCGGCCGGCGGCTGCTCCGGCTCCAGGTCCATTCTCCATCCCTGCTGCGCACCTACGACCCACCGGTCGCAAGCCTGGCGGGCCGGACGGTCCGCGCCGTTTCCCGCCTCGGCAAGCGCATCGTGTTCGCCTGCGAGGGCGACCTGTACGCGGTGGTGCACCTCATGATCGCTGGGCGGTTCAGGTGGGTGGGTGAGAGCCAAGGACCAAGTACCAGGCGCCAAGGGGGTGGCAAGAGGAAAGCACCCAGGAACACCCACGCGGTGTTCGAGTTCGAGAACGGCCAGCTGCTGCTCACGGAGGCGGGCACGAGGAAGCGGGCCAGCCTGCACGTATTGCGCGGGGCGGAGGCGCTGGCCGGAATGGACCGGGGCGGGATCGAGCCGCTGACGGCATCCCTCGAGGAGTTCCGGGCGACCCTCACGCGCGAGAACCACACGCTCAAACGCGCGCTCACGGACCCGCGGCTGTTCAGCGGCATCGGGAACGCGCACAGCGATGAGATCCTGTTCCGGGCCGGGCTCTCGCCGGCACGGCGCACGCGGCAGCTCGAGGCGGCCGAAAGTGCCCGCCTGTACGAGGTGACGCGCAGCTGGCTGACCGTGGCCGTGGCCCGCCTGGCGGCCGAAACCGGGACGCGCTTTCCGGACCGGGTGAGCGCCTTTCACCCCATGCACGCGGTGCATGGCCGCTACGGGCAGCCCTGCCCGACCTGCGGCGCACCGGTGCAGCGCATCGTCTACGCGCAACACGAGACCAACTACTGCGCGCGCTGCCAGACGGGCGGTCGGCTGCTGGCCGACCGGGCCTTCTCGCGGCTGCTCGGCGCAGACTGGCCGCGCACGCTCGAGGAGCTCGAGGGCTGAAGCGCGGCTCCGACCGCCGGCCGGGCACGAAGGTTGCACGCTGCGACCGCGAATCCATCAGCAGGCATCGACGGGGCAGTGCGCAAACGGCGCGGCGATTTCATTGCCGCGCCAATTCAGATGTCGTAACGTGTCCGGTTGTAGGACATGCTGGTTCCGGTCCACAGGGAGGGTGGGAGATGAGACAACGTCTGTTGTTCGTGATCGGCATCGGTCTGCTGTGCGGGGCTGCTGCCCCGGCAGCGGCTCAGACGAGGTTCGACCTGGGCGTCAATGGCGGCTTCTCGTGGTGGTCGCCGTTCGTCGGGGAGGACCAGACCGGCAACGGCTCGGTTTCCTTGAAGACCGGGTGGCTGCTGGGGGCCCAGGCCACGGCCTGGCTGACCGAGCGCATCGGGCTGAGGCCGAATTTCGCGTTCGAGGATCGCGCCCTGAAGGCGAGCGATGGGACCCTGTTCACGGGCGCCGACGGTGCGCGCTCGCTGGATCACGTCAACCTCTGGGCACCGTCGCTGGATCTGCTCTTCCGGCTGAAGAAGCCGTCCGCCGAGTTCGTGCGGGGCGAGTGGATCCCGTTCGTCGCCGTGGGTGGCGGCATCCGCTACATCAACCCGGCCGGCGACAACTACACGACGTTCGATTTCGTGAACAGCGAAGTGTGGCCCGGGGTGCCGTTCGGGATCAGCGGCACGAGCGTGGACACGCTGTTCCTGAGCGAGCTGAGCACGGGCATGGGCCTGGTGGCCCTGGGCTCGGACCTCCGCATGGCGCCGCATTTCGCCATCCGCATGGAGCTGGGCGAGCCTGATGCAAAGGGACGGCGCAAGCCTGTCCC
>VEPF01000180.1 GCA_012027055.1 Gemmatimonadota bacterium
ACTGGGGGTGGTGCTCTCGGTGGTGGGCATCGCCGTCGGGCTGGCGAGCTTCCTGCTCTTCAAGGTGCTGCCGCTGGTCGCGATCGGGTACGTGGCCGTGCGCCTGCTCGGGCGCAAGCAGAAGCGACTGAGCGCCGAAGACCGCAAGTGGCTGAACAGCTGAGCCACCGGGCCGCAAGGTCCGACGCTCAGCGAGAAGGCCCGCGTCTCCCCCGGCGCGGGCCTTCGTGCGTTCAGCCGTCGATCACCACCGCGGTGCCGCGACCCTTCCAGAGCACCCGGGCGGCGTCGCCATCGCGGATCCCGATCTCCAGGTAGCCGGCGGATCCGATCACCGCCACGGCGTGACCGGTGGCCACGTCGCCGTAGGTCTGCCGCACCGCTCCAAGATCGGTGGCCGCGAAGCGGACGCGAGCCCCAGGCGGGATCCAGTCGCCGGGCACGTTGGTGATCAGGTTGCCGAACCGGTCGACGTGCACGACCTGACCGCGGATGACGTTGCCGGTGCGCGTGGGCACGAGCACGTCCAGGCGGACGGGATCGGTGACGGGCGGACCGAAGCTCTCCAGCGCAACGCCGGTGGCCAGGTGCGCGGCCACGGGCGCGAACACGTCGCGGCCGTGGAAGGTGCGGGAGACGACGTCGCGGAGATAGGCCGGTTCCGTGATGCTGACCAAGTGGCCGGGGCCGGCATCGACGAGCACGCGAGTCAGCACGCCGTTGTCGGGGGCGACGAAGAAATGACCGGCGATCCCGGCCGCGAGGGCACGACGTTCGGTGCCGACGCCCGGATCCACGACGGCGACGTGGACCGTGCCGGCCGGATACAGGCGCCAGTAGTTGCCGAGCGCCCAGGCTGCCGCGGTCACATCGCCGGCGGGGACATCGTGACTGGCATCCTCCACCAGCACCTTGGGCGCGATCGAGGCAATGACGCCGCGCATAGCCGCGACATAGCCGTCGCGGGTGCCGAAGTCCGTGAGCAGCGTGATGCGACCCGGCAGCTTCGCCGCCGCGCGCGGGCTCATGGGCGCACCGGGCGCACCGCGTCCGCCACCTGCTCGGCCACCGCGCGGAACGCCTCGCCGGCCGGAGACGTCGGGAACGCCACGCACAGGGGGCGGCCGACGTCGCCCGACTCCCGAACGCGGGGATCGAGCGGGATGGCGCCCAGGAACGGCAGCTCCATGTCCTGCGCCAGGCGCTCGCCGCCGCCGCGGCCGAAGACATCGATGGTCTCGTTGCAGTGCGGGCAGGCGAAGCCGCTCATGTTCTCGACGATGCCCAGCACCGGAGTGCGCACTTTCTCGAACATCTTCACGGCGCGGCGCACATCGCCGGTGGACACGTCCTGCGGCGTGGTGACGAGCACCGCGCCATCGACGTTCACGATCTGGGTGAGCGAGAGCTGGGCATCACCGGTGCCGGGAGGCATGTCCACGATCAGGTAGTCGAGCCGGTCCCAGTCGACCTGCTCCAGGAACTGGCGCAGGATGCCGGAGACGAGCGGCCCCCGCATGATGGCGGGCTGCTCGTCCTCGAGCAGGAAGCCGATGCTCATGAGCTGCACGCCGTGCGCCTCGAGCGGCACGATCTTCTCCGCGCCCCGCTCGCCGGACACATGGGGCCGGCGGCGCTCACCGAACATGAGCGGGATGTCGGGGCCGTAGACGTCGGCATCGAGCAGTCCCACGCGGTGCCCGGCCCGCGCCAGCGACACGGCCAGGTTGGCCGCGACCGTGCTCTTCCCCACCCCGCCCTTGCCCGAGCTGACGGCAATGATGCGGCCGATGCTCCCGGAGAGGCCGGCATCCGGCGTGGGGGCGGGAACGGCGCCGGCGCGCAGCGGGCGACCGGCGCCCTGCGGCCCCGGGCCGGCCGGCGCGTTCGGGAGCTTGACATCGATCTTCACGCGGCTGACGCCGGCCAGCGCCTCGATGGCCGCGCGCGCCTCGCGCACCAGCGTGCCCGGGTCCTCCTGCCCGAGCACGAACTGGAAGCGCACCTGCCCGTCCGCGTCCGCTTCCAGCTCGCGGATGTGGCCACCGCTCCAGAGGTCCGCGCCCGTGCGCGGATTGACCAGCGCCTGCAGCGCCGCCTGTACCCGATCCCTGAGCTGCACCCGAACCACCGCCTTCCTGACCCGGTCGCCCGACCGATTCCATGAACGAAGAGGTCCCATGAAGGAACGGCCGGCACCCGTCCCGGCTGCCGGCCGCATCGATCTTCTGCCCCCACTCGTATCCGGCGCGCCGCTACAGCGCGCTGACCGCCCTCACCTCCGGTACCACGCCGACGATGCGCCGCTCGATGCCCTGCTTGAGCGTGAGCACCGAGATCGGGCAGGATCCGCAGGCGCCCATCAGCCGCACGTACACGATGCCATCCTCGGCGTCGAAGTCGATCAGCTCGACATCGCCCCCGTCCGACCGTAGGGCCGGCCGGATGGTGTCCAGTACCTGCTCGATCCTGTCCCGCGGATTCATGACCGGTTCGGCGTTGCCCGTGAGTCCGTCACCCGGGGGGAATACCCCCCGGGAACGGACCGGGTCCACGAGCACGGGACGATCAGAGCCGCTCGCAGATGGCCTTGCCCTGCGTGAACAGCAGCAGGTAATCGGGGCCGCCCGCCTTGGAGTCCGTGCCGCTCATGTTGAAGCCGCCGAACGGCTGCACGCCCACCATGGCGCCCGTGCACTTCCGGTTGAAGTACAGGTTGCCGACGTGGAAGTCCTCGGCCGCCCGCTCGATCCGGGCCGGGACCTTCGAGAAGAGCGCGCCGGTCAGCCCGAACTCGGTGTTGTTGGCAAACGCCAGCGCCTCCTCGAAATCGCGGGCCTTGATGAACGCCAGCACCGGTCCGAAGACCTCTTCCTGCGCCAGCCGGCCGGTGGGCGGGACGTCCGCGATGATGGTCGGCGGAACGAAGTAGCCGTCCTGCGGGTCGTGCTTCTCGCCGCCGAACACCAGGCGGCCTTCCTGCTTGCCGATCTCGATGTACTCGTGGATGCTCCGGAACGCGCTCGCGTCGATCACCGCGCCGTTGAACGTGGCGGGATCGGACGGGTCACCCTGCGTCAGCCGTGCCGTGCCCTCCACCACCTTCTGCAGCAGCTCGTCATAGACGCTCTCGACGGCGATCACGCGCGAGCAGGCGGAGCACTTCTGGCCCTGGAAGCCCCAGGCCGCCTGGACGATGCCGGCCGCGGCCTTGTCGATGTCCGCGGTCTCATCGACCACAATGGCGTCCTTGCCACCCATCTCCAGCACGGTGCGCTTCAGCCAGATCTGCCCGGGATGCACCTTGGCCGCGCGCTCGAAGATCCGCAGCCCCACTTCCTTCGAGCCCGTGAAGGCGATGAAGCGGACGCGCGGATGGTCCACGATCAGGTCGCCGATCTTGCTGCCCGGTCCCGGGATGTAGTTGATCACGCCGCCCGGCAGACCGACCTCTGCCATGATCTCCATGAAGCGCGCGGCGATCACCGGCGAGGTACTGGCGGGCTTGAGCAGCACGGTGTTGCCGGTCACGACCGCGGCCAGGGTCATGCCCCCCATGATGGCCGACGGGAAGTTCCACGGCGGAATCACCACGCCGATGCCCAGCGGGACGTAGCGGAGATGATTGCGCTCGCCGGGGACCTGTACCACGGGCTGCGGTGCGCCGATGCGGAGCGCTTCGCGTGCGTAGTACTCGGTGAAGTCGATCAGCTCGGCGATGTCCGCGTCCGCTTCCGCCCAGCTCTTGCTCACCTCGTAGACCATGACCGCGGCCAGCTCAAACTTGCGCGCGCGCATCAGCGCGGCCGCGCGGAACAGATAGTCGGCCCGCTCCGCGACCGGCACCTTGCGCCAGCTCTCGAAGGTCTGGTCGGCGATCCGGATGGCCTCCAGCGCCAGTTCCGGCGTGCACTGCACCACCTGCCCGACCACCTCCGCCGGACGGGCGGGGTTGATGGACGGCTGCGTGGCGCCTTCCGTGATCTTCCGCCCGCCAATCACGAGCGGGTAAACGGTCCCGAAGCTGGCCCGCACCCGAGCCAGCGCCTCGTGCATGCGGCGAGCATTTTCGGGATCGGAAAAATCGGTCAGGGGCTCGTTGCGAAACTCGGTGATGGCTGGTGCCGCAGTGGCCATATCTTCCTCCTCTGTGCCGGCCCCGGGGGGGCGGCCAGTGTGTGTTGTCGGGGCAAGGGTCCGCTCGAGTCCCGCAGTTTACCGGCCCCGCGGGGGGCATGTCAACGCGTGCGCGCGCGAGACTGGATGGCGGCGACGATGCGGCCGCCGTGGTCGCGGCCGTTCTCGAAGAAGACCATGTTGGCGTCGAACCCGGCGGCCCGCCCGCCGGCGAAGCACACGCCG
>VEPF01000242.1 GCA_012027055.1 Gemmatimonadota bacterium
AGCCCCCTCCCCGCCTGGCCACCCATTACGCGGGCCGCCTCCAGAACTACGACATCCGGGAGCACTTCCTCACGCGCGTCTTCGCGTTCGCCGCGCTGCGCAAGGTGCGCGCCTCCGGGGCGGCAGCGGCGCTGGTCGGCTTCCACGCGGAGCACAAGCTCCTGCTCATGTCCTACCACCAGCAGCAGCTGCGCGCGCTGGGCCGGATCGTGGCCAACCCGGAGCGCCGGCCGTTTGCCGAGGTGGTCACCGCATATCGGGAAGGACTCCAGCGCGCGCTGTCCCGGCCCGCCCGCCACGGGTCCAACATCAATGTCCTGATGCACGCGCTGGGGTACGTCTCGGACGGGCTCACGAAGAGCGAGAAGGCGTACTTCCTGGACCTGCTGGAGCGCTACCGCGCGCGCCGCATCCCGCTCGGATCGGTACTCGCCGTGCTCCGTTCCTGGATCCTGCGCTTCCAGGTGGGCTACCTCGAGCAGCAACGCTTCCTGCAGCCCTATCCGGAGGCGCTCCAGTCGGTGAGCGACTCCGGCAAGGGCCGGCTGGTCTGAGCGCGCGAGCGCACCTCTTCAGGTCACGAACAGGTGCTTGGTCGCGAAATCGGGATCGCTGGTCAGGTTCACGGCCAGGCGGCGCAGGCCCGCCTCGTCGCCCGGCGTGGGCATGTGGGTGATGTGTACCTCGCAGCCGCGCAGCTCGCGCAGCTTCTCGACGGCCGCGCGCGCGGCCGGGTTCGACGTGGTGCTCACCGCCAGGGCGGTGAGCGCCTCCTCGGCGTCCATGCTGACCCGCCGCGCGCCCAGCACGTCGGTCTTCAGGTGCCGGACCGACTCGATCACCTCGGGCGGGAGCAGGTGCACCTCGTCCGGGATGCCGGCCACGCGCTTGGCGGCATTGAGCACCAGGCTCGCGGCGGCGTGCATGAGCGCCGAGTTGCAGCCCATGACGATCGAGCCGTCCGGCAGCTCCATGGCCGCGCCGCAGTAGATGCCGTCATGCCCCTTCCCGTTGCGCTCCGCGGCCCGGGCGGCTTCGCGAGCGGGCAGCACGACCGGCCGGGATGCGGGCTGCACGCCCAGATCGTCCATCAGCAGCTCGATGCGGCGTACCGCATCGCCGTCCACCAGGCCCATGACGTGCTCGCAGGCATAGCGGAAGTACCGGCGCACGATCTCCTGCTCGCCCGCGGCCCGCACCGCCGCATCGGACACGATGCCGAAGCCCGCGCGGTTGACGCCCATGTCCGTGGGTGACCGGTAGAACGACGGCTCGCCCGTGATCTTCTCGATGATCCGCCGGAGCAGCGGGAAGGCCTCGAGGTCGCGGTTGTAGTTGACCGCCCGCTCGTTGTACGCCTCGAGGTGGAAGTGATCGAGCTGGTTGACGTCCTTCAGCTCCGATGTGGCGGCCTCGTAGGCCACGTTGACCGGGTGGCGGAGCGGCAGGTTCCAGATCGGGAAGGTCTCGAACTTGGCGTAGCCAGCGTTGAGCCCGCGGTGGCGGTCGTGGTAGAGCTGCGAGAGGCACGTCGCCAGCTTGCCGCTCCCGGGCCCCGGACCGGTCACCACCACGATCGGTTTCTCCGTCTCGATGCGCGGATTCGCGCCGTAGCCCTCGTCGCTCACGATCATGTCCACGTCGGTCGGGTAGCCGCGCGTGGCCCGATGGGTGTACACCCGAATCCCGCGGTGCTCGAGCCGGTTCTTGAACGCCCTCGCCGCGGGCTGCTCGTCGTAGCGCGTGATCACCACCGCGCGCACCTGCACCTGCCACTCCCCGAGGTCATCGATCAGCTTGAGCGCGTCCGCATCGTAGGTGATGCCGAAGTCCGCGCGCATCTTCTTCTTCTCAATGTCCCCCGCGAAGATGCAGAGCACTACTTCGGCCCGGTCGTTCAGGCCCTGCAGCAGCCGCATCTTCACGTTCGGGTCGAAGCCCGGGAGCACGCGCGCGGCGTGGAAATCGAACAGCAGCTTGCCGCCGAACTCGAGGTAGAGCTTGTCGCGGAAGCGGGCGACGCGCTCGTTGATGGCGGCCGTCTGTTCCGCCAGGTATTTCTCGTTGTCGAAGCCGATCTGCCGTGGCATCTGCGTTCCCGATAGGGGTGATCCGGTACGGGCTTCGGAGCATGGCGTCTGACACTGCCCTGTCGCGACGCTTTTGGCAACGGCTCCTGCATCCGTCCGCGAACCGCGCTATGTTCGGTGGACCATCACACGGGGGGCACATGGTCGGGCAATCCGGTGCGGACTCGACCGGCAGTACCATGCAGGTCGGTACGGCCGTCGAGACGGTGCTCGTGCAGGACGCCAGCGGGCGGGCGGCGGGCATTCCAGACCTGGGCAGCAAGGTGCTGGTGATCTTCTACACGGACCCGGACGTCGCCAGCCTGAACGAGGCTTTCCGGGACGCCGTGCACGCCATCCGCGATCCGTCCAAGCGTGGCATGGGCGTGGTCAACATGAAGGACAGCTGGAAGCCGGGGTGGCTGATCCGGCGGGTGGTGCGGCGGAAGCAGGCCAAGTTCCAGGGCACGCTGATCCTGCTGGATCCGGACCATGCGCTCCGGGATGCCTGGGGACTGGGCGACTGCGATCGCCGGGACGTGGTGATCATCATCGGCCGGGACCGGACGGTGCGGTATTTCCAGCGCGAGCGCATGACGCCGGAAGACATCGAGGTCGGCCTGCAGCTCATCCGGGAGCTGCTCGCGCCGCCCGTGGCGGTTTGAGCTTCAGCGCACCGGTGCGGGGCGGGCGTAACGGCGCAGCAACGCCTGGAAATCGGGACGGTTGCGGATGGGATCGAGCCGCGGGTCCAGGCGGAGCGTGTACACGCTGACCGTGGACGATGGCCCGGCGAGCACGTGTTCGATCTCCGTCACGGCGGCGGCGCCCTGTCCGCAGCCGGCCAGGATCAGGGCCCGATCCTCCGCGAGATACGGTCGCAGGTAGGCATCCGCGCGGTACACATCCGACTGCTGGAGCCAGCGCGCTTCACCTTCCGCAGCGGAAATGCGGCCGAGGCCGGCGAGCGCCAGACCCCGGGCCGCGTGCACGCGCCAGTCGTCCGGGAGCACGGTCAGTGCGGAATCCAGCCGGGCCCGGGCCGACTCGAAGGCGGCCCGCGCAGCCGGTCGATTGCCGAGGAGCTGCTGTGCCCAGCCCTGGTAGAGGGTCGCGGGCAGGTAGAATTCGTAGGCCTCGAACACGCCCTGTCCGTTCACGAGTGCCAGCAGCTGCTCGGGCCGCCGCTCCCACAGGAGGACCTTGGCTTTCCACGCGGTACTGGTACCCTCGCCTTCGCCCAGGTCAGTACCGGCAGGAATGCGCTGCAGCACGGCATCGAGCGAGTCCAGGCTGCCCTGCCAGAGCAGCGGGACCACTGCCCGGTTCAGCAGTATGGAGAGCGCATCCGGCGCCAGCGCGAGGGCGCGTCCGTACCAGTCCAGCGCGTCCTGGTAGCGGCGGATGTGAACCGACGTGAATCCGCCGAGGTCGTAGAGCGCATTGGCATTGCGGGGGTCCAGCGCGATGACGCGTTTCAGGACGTCGAACACTTCCTGCCAGTTGCCGAGGCGGCGCTGCGCGTATCCCATGTACTCCCAGGTTTCAGCGTCACCCGGGAGTCCCTCTGCGGCGACGCGGTACTCGGCGAGCGCCGCCTGCCAGTTGCGCTCTCCGAAATAGCGCCAGGCCGCCATCGCGCGGTGCGCCTGCGGCAGCTCGGGCGCGAGCCGGAGCGCGGTCTCGGCTTCGCGGCGCTGCTGGACGAGGCGCTCCGGTGACGGGTCGTAGCGGAACCACTGCAGCATGCCGTGCACCTGCGACAGGGCCGCGTGCGCCAGGGCGAAGCCGGAGTCCAGGGCCACCGCCTGCTCGTAGAGGCCCTGCGCGATTTCGAAATCACGCCGGTTGCGGCCCGGCCGCCGCCAGTAGTCCTGGCCCTGGAGGTAGAGCCGGTAGGCCTCGGCGTTCGCGGTCGGGGCCAAGCTGATCGCCGTACGCTCGGGCGCGGCCAATCTCGCTCCCAGCGCGCCCACGATCTTCTGAGCGATCTCGCTCTGCACCGCGAATGCATCGTCGAGCGTGCGGTCGTATCGCTCCGCCCACAGGTGCCCATCCGTGGCCGCGTCGATGAGCTGCGCGTTGACTCGCAGCCGCTGTCCGACCACCTGCACACTGCCTTCCACAATGGAACCCGCGGCCAGTTCCTTCGCGATGTCCTTGATGTTCTTGTCGGACCCGGCGTAGCCCATCACCGAGGTACGGCTGATGACCTTCCGCGCCGCCACCCTGGAGCGCTGGGTGAGCTACTCGTCGTGCAGGCCGCCGGCG
>VEPF01000169.1 GCA_012027055.1 Gemmatimonadota bacterium
CCGCCCTACCCATCCACCTCCATTGGCGCACCGTCGGTGATCCCGCTGGAGCTCACGGCCGCCTACACGGTACTCGCGAACGCCGGGACGTACGTGGAGCCTCGCTTCATCGTCCGCGTGGCCGATGCCCGGGGGCGCACGCTGTGGGAGACGCGACCCGCCAGCCGCGAGGTGGCCGACCCGCAGGTGGCGGCCATCGTGCGGGACCTCATGCGCACTGCCCTGGACAACGGGACCGGATATCCGGCCCGCGATCCGGCGCAGGGGGATCTGCCCTACACGGTGCCGGCCGCCGGCAAGACGGGCACGACCGACGATGCCACGGACGTGTGGTTCGTGGGATTCACCCCCAACCTGGTGGCCAGCGTGTGGTTCGGCTTCGACCGGCCCAGGCGCATTCTGCCAGGGGCAGCCGGCGGGATTTACGCCGCGCCGGTCTGGGGACGGTTCATGCGGCACGTCTACTTCGATCAGCCGCCCGAATTGCCCATCCCGGCGCCCTGGGGGTTCCCGGAAGGGGTGGTGGCACGCCAGATCGACCGGCGATCGGGCAAGCTCGCGTCCGAATTCTGCGCCGGCGACCAGGTGTACCTGGAGTACTTCGTCGAGGGAACGGAGCCGACGGAGGTATGCGATCCCTACACCGGCACTGGCCTGTTCGGTGCGCCGCTCCGGCGTCTGAGCCGGGACACTGCGCCCGACACGGTGCGCGTCCCCCTGCCGAACCGGCCCCGCGTACCCCGGGACACCACCCACCGCTGAACTCTGGCCCCTGCGCCTGGCCGCGGGCTGCCCGTCAGGAATCGAAGAGCCGGCAGGGCACTCCCGCCTCCGCCAGTGCGCGCAGCAGCGCGCTTTCTTCCGCGATCGCAAACTCCAGTGCCAGGTCGCATTTCGCCCGGGAAGCCGCGGGCGCGGGAATCACTGCCGCCGCCAGCCCGTCCGCGGCGGCCACCTGCTCAGCCCAGAGCGCGTGATGCGTGGTGTCGAACACCAGCACCCGCATGGGCTACTCCGTCAGCCGACGCACCACCAGCGGGAGCGAGGCGCCGGGCGGCTCGGCCACGACCGGGATCGCGCGTTCGAGCTCGACCAGGGCCTCGGCCGCTGCGGCCTCGGTCCGGGCGTGGATGCGCGCCAGGGGCTCGCCGGTCGTAACGGCGGCCCCCGGCTTCGCTGGGATGTGGAAACCGACCGCCGGATCGATGCTGGAATCGAGTGTGCGGCGACCCGCGCCGAGCGCCACGGCGGCGAAGCCGATGGCACGGACGTCCATGTCGCCAACCCAGCCGTCGTGCTCGGCCACCAGCACCCGTTCGACCGGAGCCTGCGGCAGCAACCCGGGATCATCCACTACAGCGGGATCGCCGCCCTGGGCCGCGATGATGCGCTGGAAGCACGCCGCGGCCCGACCGTCCGCCAGCGCCGCCGCGGCCGCGGCATGGGCTGCGGCCGCATCCGCTGCGACCCCGCCCAGGACCAGCATTTCCGCGGCCTGGACGAGGGTGAGCTCGCGCAGGTCGGACGGGCCTCCGCCGCGCAGCGTGGCAAGGCACTCCACCACTTCCAGGGCATTGCCCACCGCGCAACCCAGCGGGCGATCCATGGCCGTGAGCAGCGCCACCACCTGCTTGCCGTGGGCCCGGCCGATGCCGATCATGGTCCGCGCCAGCTCCGTGGCGCGGTGTTCTTCCGGCAGGAAGGCCCCATTCCCCAGCTTCACATCGAGCACCAGCGCGTCCAGGCCTTCCGCCAGCTTCTTGCTCATGATGCTGGAAGCGATGAGCGGGATCGATTCCACGGTGGCCGTGACGTCGCGCAGCGCGTACAGGCGGCGATCGAGGGGCGCGACTTCGGCGGTCTGCGAGATGAGCGCACAACCGACGCGCTCCAGCTGGGCCCGATATTCCGCCACGGTCAGGTCGGTGCGGAAGCCGGGAATCGCCTCGAGCTTGTCTACCGTGCCGCCAGAATGCCCCAGTCCGCGCCCGCTCATCATGGGCACCGGTACACCCAGCGAGGCCACCAGCGGGGCCAGTACCAGTGACACCTTGTCGCCGACCCCCCCCGTGCTGTGCTTGTCCACCTTGATGCCCGGCACGGACGACAGGTCCACGGTAATCCCCGAGCGCAGCAGCGCCTCCACCAGCGCATTCAACTCGCCCGGCTCCATGCCGCGGTAGTAGACCGCCATCAGGAACGCGGCCATCTGGTATTCCGCCACATCACCGCGTGCGTACGCGTTGAAGAACGGGGCTATCTCCTGGGGATCCAGCGTGCCCCCGTCGCGTTTCTTCTGGATCAAGCGTGCCACGCTCATCGGCTTCCTCTCCGAACGTCCGCTCGCCACCGCGCCGCCCTGCCGGCCGCCGCTGCCACGGATCAGATCTCGAACCTGTTCACCATCCTGTCGCCGCCCACGCGCGGCTGTCGGTGCGGCCCCGCCCGGCGCACCTCCGGGCCGTGGCGCAGACGGCAATGCGCACGACCCAACTCCTGTGTCCCAGGCCGCATCAGCCTAGCGGCTGATCCGCCGCCGGCCGGCGCGCACGGCCTCTTTCGCCTCGTCCGTCAGATCCTGCCACCGATCGGCTGCGGAGTCCCGTGCGCCTTCGACCGCCCGGACAATACGTTGGCGCGTCCGCTGCCCGCTTCGCGGTGCCACCAGCAGGGCTACGCCGGCTCCCAGCACCGCCCCGATCAGCAGCCCGGTGATGAACCGCAGCGTGCCTGATTCTTCGTCGTAGTACATGCTTCGCTCCTCTCCTCTGGGCTCGAGCGCCGATTGGCAAGCATACCCGCGCCGTCCGGCCATCGTCAACCGCGGCCGCCGCATCCGGGTTCCCCCCGCTGGCGCCCGGCTGGCCTGCGGCCAGCGAGCCACCTCAAGCTGCACCCTCATCTACCCCTGGCAGGGAATCGATACACTTCAGACATTGGTGCGGTTGGCCGCGGCCGCACGGAGCACGGTCGAGGCCCGCGGCCGGGACCGCGCGATCCGCGCTGCCCAGCTGGAGCCCACCCGGGGGTGCCCAGCGCCCGAACCCGACGACGCTTGAACTACGGACCACCCGCTTTTGGCACCGGCCCGATCGGCCCCGAACTCCTGCAGCGCGTCGAGGAGCTGCGCCGGGAACTCGAGGATGCCAGCTACGAGTACTACGTCCTCGACGCCCCCACCCGCTCCGATGCGGAATACGATCGACTGCTCCGGGAGTTGCGGCAGCTCGAGGCCGCGCACCCGGAGCTGGTCACTGCCGACTCCCCGACCCAGCGGGTGGGCGCCGAGCCCAGCACGCAGTTCGCCAAGGTGGCGCATCTCGCGCCCATGTACTCGCTGGACAACGCCTTTTCCGCCGAGGAGCTGCGCGCCTGGGAGGAGCGCAATGCGCGCATCGCCAGCGAGGTGCGCACGGCCGGCTACTCGGCCGAGCTGAAGATCGACGGCACCGCCGTTTCGCTGCGCTACCAGGACGGTCTTCTGGTGCGGGGCGCGACCCGTGGTAACGGTCGCATCGGCGAGGACATCACGCCCAACATCCGGACCCTCCGCGACGTCCCGCTCCGCCTCCGCCCCGGCGCCTCCGCCGTGCCGTCGCTGCTTGAGATCCGCGGCGAAGTCTACATGCCGCTTTCCGGCTTCCGGGCGATGAACGAGCGGCGGGCGGAGGCCGGCGAGCCTGTGTTCGCCAACCCGCGCAATGCCGCCTCCGGCGCGCTCCGCCAGCTCGATCCGCGCGCCACCGCCGAGCGACCGCTGCGGTTCTTCGGCTTCCAGGTCCAGCTGGATCCCGCCAGCGCGGCCCCGCTCCCGGCCGGTACGCAGGAAGAGATCCTGCAACTGCTCACCGAGTGGGGCATTCCCACCAACCCCAACCGGGTCGCGTGCCCGAGTCTGGACGACGTCCTTGGCTTCATCGATCGCGTCGCCGAAACGCGCGCACAGCTCGACTACGCGATCGACGGCGTGGTGCTCAAGGTCCAGCCACTGCACCTGTGGCCCGAGCTCGGCGTGGTCGGCGAGCGCGCCCCCCGTTGGGCCGTGGCCTACAAGTATCCGCCCGACCTCGCGGTCACGCGCCTGCTGGCCATCGAGCTGAACGTGGGCCGCACCGGCTCCCTCAACCCGTACGCCCGCCTGGAACCGGTCGAGATCGGCGGCGCCACCGTCAAATTGGCCACACTGCACAATTTCGAGGACATCGCGCGCAAGGACTTGCGCACCGGGGACTGGGTACTCGTCAAGCGCGCGGGTGAGGTGATTCCGCAGGTGGTGGCGCCGGTGCTCGAGCGCCGCACCGGGCGCGCAAGCCCGTACGCCCCGCCCGCCAT
>VEPF01000284.1:0-238 GCA_012027055.1 Gemmatimonadota bacterium
GCCGTGCACTCCGTGCCCCACCTGCTGCCGGATGTGCGCGCGCTCGGCTGCGATTTCCTGGCCTGCTCGCCCTACAAGTTCTACGGTCCGCACGCGGGCGTGCTGTACGCGCCCGCGGAGCTGATGAACGAGCTCGACCCGCCCCGCCTGCCCTGCGCCCCGCAGGCCGCGCCCGAGCGCTTCGAGACCGGCACCGCCAGCATCGAGGGCCTGGCCGGCGGCGCTGCCGACGTCGAGT
>VEPF01000284.1:248-4324 GCA_012027055.1 Gemmatimonadota bacterium
ACTCGCGGCCCAGCCACGCGTGCGCCTGTTCGGTCACCGGCACGGGCTGCCGCGCACCCCCACGCTCTCGTTCGTCGTCGACGGCCATGACGCCCGCGCGGTCGCGGAGCACCTCTCGGCACACCATGGCGTGTTCCTGTCGAGCGGGACCTTCTACGCCGCGCACGTGCCCCCGGACCTGGGCTTGACCGGCGGCCTCGTGCGCGCCGGGTGCGTGGCGTATACCACCGCGGAGGAAGTGGACCGGCTGGTCGCGGGGGTGGCGGAGCTCGCGGGCGTCTGACGCGCCGGTACTGCCATGCACCCTGCCCGGTTGTCCCGTCTGCCGGTCGCGCTCACGCTCGCGGCCTCCATGCAGGCCGCGCCCGCGCTGGCCGGGCAGCCGGCGGCCGGCCCGCCCCAGGGCGCCCCGCCAGCCCCCGCCACGCCAGCCAACCGCCTCGACCCGGCCGGCGTCATCCGCTGGACCGATGATGGCAGCGAGGTCGCGCTGTTCGGCGCGAACTACACGCTGCCGTCGGCCTCCGACTATCGCGCGGCCGGCTACCTCGGCCTCGACCGCAAGCGGCTGGTCGATGCGGACATGGCGCAGTTCGCGCGCCTGGGCTGGGACGCGCTCCGCCTCTCCTTCTGGGGTGACTGGGAGAACTCGGACCGCGCGGGCAACCTGGTCGCGAACGAGCACCTGGACCTGCAGGACTACCTGATCGCCAGAGCGCACGAGCGTGGCATCTACATCCTGCTGAGCCCGATCACCACCTACGACGCACGCTGGCCGGACGACCTGCAGGACACCACGCTGCACGGCTTCTCGCGCTACTACGACCGCGGCATGCTGGGCACCAGCCCCGAGGCGCTGAAGGCACAGGTCAACTACCTGCGGCAGATCCTGCAGCACGTGAATCCCTATACGGGCGTCGCCTACAAGGACGAGCCTGCGATCCTGTTCATCGAGCCGGTCAACGAGCCGTGGCACCACCCCGAGGACCTGGCCCTGTCGGTCAACTACATCGACGCGCTGGCGGACGCGGTGCGCAGCACCGGCTGCCGGAAGCCGGTCTTCTACAACGTGAGCCAGGATTTCCGCATCACGGAGGCGATCCGCAGAGCCAGGGTGCAGGGCGTGACCTTCGGCTGGTATCCCACCGGCCTCAACTCCGGCCACGAGCTGCAGGGCAATTACCTCCGCACCGTCGATCACTACGACCCGATGCTCGCGGCGGACCTGAAGCCGCTGCCGCGCCTGGTCTACGAGTTCGACTCGCCCGACCTGCGCACCGGGTACATGTATCCGGCCATGGTGCGCACCATGCGCTCGGTGGGCGCGCAGTTCGCCGCGATGTTCGCATACGACATGCTCGGCACCGCGTCGCGCAACCTGGGCTGGCAGACGCATTACCTCAACCTGATCTACACGCCGAAGAAGGCGCTGAGCGCGGTGATCGCCGCCGAAGCCATGCGCCGCCTGCCGCGCTATGGGTCGTACGGCGCCTACCCGGAGAACACGCGCTTCGGCGACTTCCGGGTCAGTTACGAGGAGAACCTGGCCGAGCTGCTCGCCGGCGACGTCTTCTTCTACAGCGGCGACACGCAGAGCACGCCGCCCGCGCCCGACCGGCTCACGCGCATCGCGGGCGCGGGCTCATCGCCGCTGGTCTCGTACGGCGGCACCGGCGCCTACTTCCTGGACCGCGTCCGCCCCGGTCTGTGGCGGCTGGAGGTGTATCCCGACGCCGCACCCGTGCGCGACCCGTTCGTGATGCCGCGCGCGGACCGGATCGTCACCCGCGCGCGGCCGAGCCTGCAGCCGATGAGCGTGCGGCTGCCGGACCTCCGCGAGTCGTTCACGGTGCAGCCGATCGCGCGGGGCAACTTCTCGGTGGTGCGCGCCCGGGAAACCCGGTTCCTGGTCATGCCGGGCGTGTACCTGTTGAGTGCGGGCGGGCCGGTGGCACGGACGGACCTTCCCGCATACGTGGGCCGCGTGGGCATCGACGAGATCCACCTGCCGCGCCCGGACACCGTGCCGCCGGTCGTGACCTCGCTGGCTGCGCCCGAGTACCTCGCGCACCAGCCCGTGACCATCACCGCACGCGTGGTGGTCGATGGCATGCCCGACTCGGTGAACCTGTTCATCAAGCCGGCGGCCCGCGGTTTCTTCCGCCGCTACCGCATGCGGCCGGCCGGTGACTACGAACAGTTCGCCGTTACCATCCCCGCGGACTCGCTGCCGCCCGGGCCGTACGAGTACGCCATCGCAATGTGGGGAAACCGCGCGGTGACCACGTTTCCGGAAGGGGTGCCTCGCCAGCCGGACAGCTGGGACTACTCGGGCAGCACGTACTGGCACATGTCGGTGGTCGAACCGGCGACGCCGCTGCATCTGTTCCGGCCGGCCGAGGACGCCGCCAGCCTCGCCTTCACGCGCATCGGCGACGCCGGCCGCACTGGCCTGTTCCGGCTGGTCACTGCGGACGCGAGCGGGGCGCCCGCGTTCCACCTGGAGCTGCCCGTGCAGAACGGCTGGAGCCCGGAGGACTACACGGCCTCGCTGGTGGTCGCGGCGCGGGTGCGGGCGCGCGGCGCGGCCATGGACTCGGCGCGCGCGCTCGCGATCCGGCTGCGCGGCCTGGGCCCCGTGCAGCTGCTGCACGTCACGCTGGTCGAGACCGATGGCACGTCCTGGAGCGCCGCGGTGCGCGTCGATTCCGCCTGGACCGAGCGCACCATCCCGCTCGCGGAGCTGCGCCCCGCGCGCTCGGCCATGCTGCCACAGGGCTTCCCGGGGCAGTGGCGCTACTGGCTGGGACCCGCCCAGGATCGCGGCGGACCGGGGGCTGCATTCCGCCCGCGGGCCCTCGAGCGGCTCCAGCTCTCGCTCCGGCCCGAGCCGGGCGTGACGCCGCGCGCCGGCGAGTACGGCGTCGAAATCGAGTCGGTCACGCTGCACTTCCGCTGAGCCTGCGCCCGGACGCGGCTCGTCTTGCCCCGAACGCCCCGCGCGCGCAGGTTGCGCCGTTCCTGCGTACCTGGATGCTCACCCACGAGGAAGAGGAGTGCCCATGAAGTTGCGTTGGTCGGGGCTGGCTGCGCTGCTGGTGCTGTTGCCGGCGGCGGCGTACGGACAGCGCGGAATCGCGGGTGCGGCCGTCAGCATCCCGCAAGTGGACGCGGTGATGATCGACACCTTCGCCCCGCTGCTGCAGCTCGAGCGCGAGTCGGCGAGCGGACTGGATGACCGGCTGGCGGAGCGGGGCATGAGCAAGGGTGAGTTCATCGCGTTCAAGAACGCGGTGATGATCGCGAAACTCGACGCCGGCAATGCCGCCCGCATCAACGGCCTGGCCACGGACGATCCCACGCGCGCCATCCGCCTGGCCAACGCGAACATCTACAAGCGGAATGCCACGCGCATCGATGCGGCGCTCCAGGGCGTGAACCCGGACCCCGGGTGCTCGCTGTGCCGGGCTCAGGCCGCGCGTACCCGCAGGTTCTAGCAGCCCCGGATGCCGGTCCCGCTCCTACCGGGGCGGGACCAGCGTCTCCACGTCGATGGCGATGGCCGTGTTCGGCGCGAGGTTCACTTCCACGATCCCGCCCGCGCCCACCACGATGCTCTTCCCGATGCAGCTGCCCGTCTCGCTCCCCTTCCCGCCGGTCAGCCGGTCGCAGTAGGTGCCCGGCGCCAGCGCCGTCGCGACCTGCGCGGCCACCGCGGTGGCTTCGCGGCTGATGGCCACGAATCCCTTGCTGCCGCGCGAGAACGCGATCGCGTTGTTGCCGTTGCTCCACCAGTTCGTGACCTCCGTCCCCGCGACCACCTTCCGGAACCGCACCATGTTCCGGATCGCCGGGTCGCGGTGCTCGCACACCCACTGCCCGCTGGTCGCACTCTCCATCCGGGCCGCGCAGCTCACGGCGCTGGTGTTGCCGGCCGCATCGGAGGGCGGGCCCATGACGTTGTCGCTGAACGCGTAGCTCGACAGCACGGACGGATAGCCGTACGGGTGCGCCAGCAGCCAGACGTTCGCCATTCGGAAGTCATCCCCGTCGCGGTAGCCGATGCTGCCCTGGTG
>VEPF01000368.1 GCA_012027055.1 Gemmatimonadota bacterium
GCATGTGGGCGCGATAGCGTTGCGCGAAAGTCATCCGCGGCATGGCTCCTCCTAGGGCTGCCTCGACTCCGGTTCCAGGTGCCGCAGCGCCCGGTGGATCACCGCCGTGTCGCCCTTCATGCGCGGCAGCGCGGCCAGCACCGGCGGCAGCTGCGCGCGGAAGCGCTGCAGCTCTACCGCGGCCGAGTCCGGGCGCAGCGTGAGCCGCCGCCCGGTCTGCACCAGCGTGACGTACGCGTCCGACGGCCAGTCCGCCGGCCACAGCGCCTCGAGCACGCGCATGCCGCGCCGCAGGCGCAGAAGCCGGCCGGGCACTCCGTCCAGCAGCGCGTCGTCGGCGCCCGGCGCCGTGGTCACGACCAGTTCTCCGGGCACGGAGACGTCGCCGCGCGGCAGGGACACGATGGTGGTCAGGGCATCGCCATCGTAGCGCCAGCCGGGCGCGGCGCCGGTCGCGCGGTAGGGGACGTCGGCGCCGTTCCAGGTCACGCGCGCGGGCGGCCAGCTGCCGCGCAGCCGCACCTGGCAGCCGCGCTCGCGCGGCATGCCCGGGAACGAGCCCTCGACGGGCGCGATGGTCAGCGTGGTGGTGCCCCCGGCACGGCGCTGCGCGACCGGGGTGAACGAGTACGCGCCGGCGCGATACCCCGGCGAGTCGCCGGCATCCTCGTAGACGCGCGTGCTTCCTGAGTCACCCGGGAAGACGTCCAGGATCAACGGGTCGATGGGCAGCTCGCCGCTCCGCTCCGCCTTCGGCTGCAGTGGGATGATGGCGCCCGCGCGGACGAACACCGGCAGCTCGTCGAGCGCGAAGCCGCGCTCGAGCACGCGCGGTCCCCGCAGCCGCGCGCCGCTCGACCATTCCACCCAGTCGCCGGGCGGGAGCCACAGCCGCTGGCGCGCGAGCAGGCTGGCACTGTCCATGGGCGCCACCACCGGGCTCACCAGCAGGTCGTCACCGAAACGGTACTGGTTCGGGAACGCGTAGGCTTCGTTCGCTTCCGGCCAGTCGTAGTACAGCGGGTGCACCATGGCCACGCCCGTGTCGTAGGCGCGCCGGGCGGCCGTGTAGACATAGGGGATGAGCGCGTAGCGCAGCTGGAACGCGTCCCGCATCACGTCCGCGAACTCGGCGGGATACGCCCAGATGCGACGCTCCGCGCTCGCGTTCTTGGTGGTGTGCGTGCGCACGATCGGACTGAAAATCCCGAACTGGATCCAGCGCGCGTACAGCTCGGGCGGGACGTCGCCATCGAGATGCCCGCCGATGTCGTGGCTCCAGTACCCGAAGCCTACGTTGGCGGCCGTGGCCGTGAAGTACGGCTGGAACGCGAGCGCCTGCCAGGTGGAGAACGCATCTCCCGAGAAGCCGATCTGGTAGCGGTGATTGCCCAGCCCGCCCCAGCGGTGGAAGATCAGCGGCCGGTGCCCGCCCTGCCGCTCCATGTCCGTGAAGAACACGTAGTTCAGCCACCACGTGGGGTTGAGGCCGGGAATCGAGGTGTTGCCCCACTGCTGCCAGTCCAGCCACCAGAAGTCCACGCCCTGCTTCTCGAGCGGGTGGATCACGTGCTCGAAGTACGCCTCCGCGAACTGCTTCCGCTCGATCTGGAATGGGACGTACCGCTGCGTGGCCGGATCGATGCCCATGGCCCGCGCCAGCGCGGGATACTGCGCCTCGTGCGGCTGGATGCCGGACGCGGGGTGCAGGTTGAGCGGCGTGCGCAGCCCCTGTTGTGCCGTCCACGCGAGGAACGCGTCGGGATCCGGGAAGTACGCGCGGTCCCAGGTGTAGCCGGTCCAGCCCAGCGCCTGCCCCGCCTGGTCCCGCGGCTGCCCTTCCCAGCGCAGCTCGAAGGTGTTGTGCCAGTCCATGTCGATGACCAGCACGTCGAGCGGCACGTCGTAGCGGCGGAAGTCCTCGACCAGCCGCTGGAACTCCGCGTCCGTGTATGCCCAGTAGCGCGACCACCAGGTGCCGAACGCGAAGCGCGGCGGCATGGGCATCCTGCCGGCCACGCGCGTGAAGTCCGCGAGCGCGCCGCGGTAGTCGTGGCCGTGGCCGAAGAAGTACCAGTCCTGCCGCTCGGCATTCGGACGCTGCGTCACCCACGGCCACGGACTGTCATCGAAGAGCGGGCGCTGCGAATCGTCCACCAGCGCCCAGCCATCCCGCGAGACCAGCCCCTGCTCCAGCGGCACTGGCCCGCGCGCGCCGTCCAGCGTGCGCGCGGTGCCGCGCAGGTTGGCCGTATCCGACGCTCCCGGCCGCCACGTCACTGCCGTGTCGGCATTCGCCAGCGTGATGGCCAGGTTCTCCGGCGTGAACCGGCCGCTCCCCGCGCGGTAGCGGATGCGCAGGTGCGACGTCCCGATCTCCAGCCAGCCACTCGCCGTCCGCTTCGTGAACGCCACCGGCGGCGTGCGCCGGTCCAGGAACACCAGCGATGGCCGGTCCTCGAACCGGCCGTCCGCCGTCCATTCCAGGCGGATGAGTCGCGGCGTGAGCAGCGTGAAGCGGACGTCGCCGTCCGTCACCACGTTGCGCGGATCGGCGACCGGGTTCGCCGGCGCTTCGACCTGCGCCCGCGCCGGCGTGAAGCCGGCCAGGAGTGCTGCCGCGGTCAGCAGCCGCGTGCGACTGGTAGTCCTCATAGGATCCTTCGGGTCTCTCGAGCTGGCGACCAGGCACAAGATGGCGTGTCGCGCTGCCGCGCGCAGCCGCCCGGGTACGGCGCGCCCTTGAGAGAAGGGGGCCGGCTTGGCTAGCGTTGGGCGCGCCCGGCCCAGCGTCCGGGACGGCTTCCCTCCCGCACGGCACACCATGGAACGGCGATCGCTCGGCACCGGCGGACTCGCGGTCTCGGCCCTGGGCATGGGCTGCATGACCATCACCACCTATTACGGCGCGGCGGACGAGGCCGGCGGCGGCGAGGCCATCGAGCGCGCGCTCGACCTGGGGATCGACTTCTTCGACACCGCGGACGTGTACGCGCAGGGGCGGAACGAGGAGGTGGTGGGCCGGGCGCTCTCGCCGCACCGCGGGCGCGTGGTGCTCGCCACCAAGGGCGGGCTGGTGCCGCGCGGCCAGCACGCGGGCGGCGTGGACGGCCGGCCGGAGCACATCCTCGCCGCCTGCGAGGCGAGCCTGAGGCGACTGAACACCGATCGCATCGACCTTTACTACCTGCACCGCGCCGATCCGGCCGTGCCCATCGAGGAGAGCGTGGGCGCCATGGCCCGGCTGGTCGAGGAGGGCAAGGTCCGCTACCTGGGGCTCTCGGAGGTGCAGCCGGGGACGCTCCGGCGCGCGCACGCCGTACACCCGATCGCCGCGCTGCAGAACGAGTACTCGCTCTGGACGCGCGATCCGGAAGCCGGGGTGCTGCCGGTGTGCCGCGAGCTCGGGATCGGGCTCGTCGCTTTCAGCCCGCTGGGCCGTGGCCTGTTCGGGGGCCGCCTGCAGTCCCTCGAGGGCATGGCCCCCGACGATTTCCGCCGGCAGATCCCGCGCTTCGACGAGGATAACTTCGCCCGCAACCTGGAAGTGGTGCGGAGACTGGAGGCGTTCGCGGCTGAGCTGCACTGCACGCCCGCCCAGCTCGCGCTCGCCTGGGTGCTGGGCCGCGGCCCGGACATCGTCCCCATCCCCGGCACCAAGCGACCGGCGTCCGTCGAGGAAAACGTCGGCGCGCTCGCGGTGCGACTGCCCGCGAGCGCGCTCGAGTGGCTCGACTCCGTGCTGCCCGGCCAGGTCGCCGGGGCCCGCTACAACGAGCAGCTCACCCGGATGACCGAGGTCTGAGCGGCCTCAGGTGCGCAGCGAGAACGGCGGATACTCGTCCCGGAGCAGCAGCACGTAGGCATCCACGCGGCTGGTCCAGGCCAGCATGCCCATGCTGAAGCCGTACAGCACCTCCGGGTAACGGCCGGTCAGCAGGATGAACAGCCAGGCGATCGCCGTCACCACCGCCCAGACGGCCGAGAGCAGCGCCAGCACGATCCACTGCGGGATCGCCAGCAGCAGCCGCAGGAAGACCTTCACCCGGTCGCGCGGTTCGGTCGGCTCCGGCAGCGTCAGCTCGGCCGGGTACGAGTCGTCGCCGACCGGCGGGTACTCGTCCCGCAGCAGCAGCCTGTACGCCACCGCGCGCACCCGCCCGCGCAGGTAGAACGCGCTCCGCCGCCACAGCCCGGCGGGATGGTTGCCCGTGAACACGATCGCGAACCAGGCGATCAGGGTCACCACGCACGCCACCGCGCCCAGTACGCCGGCGCTCGAACTCAGGCCCGCCCCGTGCTCCGAGTGCCAGCCCACCC
>VEPF01000154.1 GCA_012027055.1 Gemmatimonadota bacterium
CCGTCCGCCTTTCCCACGACCGTGGCGCTCACCGCCCCGCGCGAGAGCGCTTCCAGCCCCAGGGCCCCCGATCCCGCGAACAGGTCGAGCACGCGACTCCCCGGCAGGTCCAGCTGAAGCGCGCTCATCCAGGCCTCCCGCACCCGGTCCGTGGTCGGCCTGGTCCCGCTGCCCGGCGGCGCCGCGATGGTGTGACCCCGCCACCTCCCCGCGATGATCCGCACCGGTGCCTCCGCGCCTACTGCGCCAGCCGCAGATCCAGCAGCCGCGCCTGCAGTTCGACCCGCCCGTTCCAGTGGTTCTCCTGCAGCTGGAAGGCGACGTCGATGGGCCCGCGCGCCAGGTCCAGCTCGCGCAACCGCTCAGCCAGCCGGAACCCGATCGCCTCCAGCTCCGCGCCGTGCTGGTGCAGCCGCAACTTGATGTGGCCGTCGCCCACCTCCCGGGGATACCCGAGCACGCGCACCCCGCGACTGCAGAAGACCGGCGCCGGATTGCCCACGCCGAATGGCCCCACGTGGCGCAGCAGCGCGAACAGCTGCGGGGTCGCCGCCGCCAGCGACAGCTCCTGGTCCACTTTCAGCTCCGGCTGCAGGTCGGCCGGGGTGAGGTTGCGGCGCGCGTAGTCGTTGAACGCGGCGCGGAACGCGTCCAGCCGTTCCATGCGCACATCCAGCCCGGCGGCCTGGTGGTGCCCGCCGTAGCGCTCCAACAAGGCGCTGCAGGAGTGCACGGCGGCGTACAGGTCGAAGCGCGGAATGGAGCGTGCGCTGCCGCGGCCGCGGCCGGCGCCGGGGTCGAGCGCCACCATCACCACCGGGCGGTGCACCCGTTCCACCACCCGCGAGGCCACGATCCCGATCACGCCCGGATGCCAGCCCTCGCGGGCCAGCACCAGGCCGAAATCCCGCTCCGGATCGTACCACTGCTCGAGGTCCGCCAGCGCTGCCTGCAGCGTGTCCCGGTCCAGGCTCTGGCGCGCCCGGTTCTCTTCCTCGCTTTCGCGCGCCAGCGCCTCCGCCTCGGGCACGTTCTCCGCAAGCAGCAGGCGCACGCCCCGCTCCGCGGCTCCCAGTCGCCCCACGGCGTTCAGGCGCGGCGCCAGCACGTGACTCACCTGCCCCGCCGCGATGCCCTTCTCCGGATCGACGCCGGCCGTCCGGAGCAGGGCGGCCAGGCCCAGGTTGCGCGTCTGCGCGAGCACCCGCAGGCCGAAGTGCGCGAGCACCCGGTTCTCTCCCGTCAGCGGCGCCAGGTCCGCGATGGTGGCGAGCGCCACCAGGTCCAGGTGCCAGCGCAGGTCGGCTTCCGCCAGCCCGTGCGCGGCCGCGAGTGCCTGGCACAGCTTGTACGCCACCCCCGCCCCGGCCAGGCCCTTCTCGGGATACCCGCAGTCCGGCCGGTTCGGGTTCACCACTGCGGCGGCCGCCGGCAGGGTTTCGCCCGGCGTGTGATGGTCGGTGACCACGACGTCGATGCCGGCCGCCTGCGCGGCGGCCACCGCCTCGTGTGCCACGATGCCGCAGTCGCCCGTGAGGATCAGCCGGGCGCCGTACTCGGCGGCGCGGTGCACGCCCGCCTGGCTGAGATCGTAGCCGTCGGTGAGCCGGTGCGGGACGAAGGCCTCTACCTGCGCGCCGATGGCCCGCAGCACCCGGGTGTAGAGCGCGGCGCAGCAGATGCCATCGACGTCGTAGTCGCCGTGCACCAGGATGCGCTCGCCCTGCGCAACGGCCCGTCCGATGCGCGCCACCGCGCGCTCGAGATCCGCGAGCAGGTAGGGATCGGGGAGCGAGTCGAGCTGGGGTCGCAGGTACTGGCGAGCGCGTCCCGGGTCGGCCAGGCCGCGCTGAGCCAGCAGCCGGCACAGCTCCGCAGGCAGGTGGAGCTCCTGCGCGAGCACGCCGATCGCGGTCGCGTCCGGCTCATCCGGGTAGCGCGCGACCCAGCGGTGGCTGAGCGGCGGCAGGCCGGCGCGGACTTCGCCTGCGACCGTGCCCGGCATGCGGCTCAGGCCACGTACAGGATCACGCCGCAGGCCTCGCAGCGGAGCAGCGACCTGCCCCGCCGGACGTCGGCCTGCTCCTGCAGCGGCAGGACGTTGAAGCAGCTGCCGCAGGCCCCTTCATCGGTCAGCGGGGCCAGCACGCGCCGCGCCCGTCCCTTGCGCACGCGCTCGTACAGCCGCCGCGAGGCGGCATCCAGCCGGATCGCCTGGTTCTCGCGCCGGTCCCGCAGGACCGCCAGCGTATCCGCCACTTCCTGCCGCTCGGCTGCCAGCCGCTCGTGCTGCGGTCCCGCTTCGGCGCGCAGGCGCGCCAGCTGCCGCTCGAGCTCGTCCAGCTTGAGGTCCGTGCGCGTGGCCTGCTCGCCCTGCTGCTGCAGCTCGGCCCGGTCGCCCTCCAGCGCCCGGCGGACCAGATCCATCTCGGTCCGGGCCGCCGCTTCCTCGCGCGCGTTCCGCACCCGCATCAGCCGCTCCTCGTAGTGCTGCAGGCGCGTGCGGTTCTGCTCCACCGCCCGTTCCAGCCGCGCGACGTCCTGACGCAGCTCCTGCAGTCGCGTGCGCGCCGCCTCCACTTCCTGCGTGAACGCCAGCACCGGCGCGGCCAGCTCGGCCTGCTTCGGCTCGAATTCCTCCAGCCGCGCTTCCGCGCCGGCGATCTCGTCATCCAGCTCCTGCAGTGCCAGGAGCGATGCATGCAGCGCTTCCATTCACTCGTCGCGTTCAGGTGGTGTCCCCTCCGGCTCCGGTGCCCTCGGCACCGACCGGTACCGCCGACTGATCTTCGCCCCGAGCCGGCCCTCTGCCCCAAGCCGCCCCAGCTCGGCGTGCAGCTCCTGCCACTCCCGCATCAGCGCCACGTCCGCGCGCTCCCGCGCCAGTCGGTCGCGCACGTACTGCACGCGCACGAAC
Source organism: Gemmatimonadota bacterium (assembly GCA_012027055.1). Taxonomy (GTDB): domain Bacteria; phylum Gemmatimonadota; class Gemmatimonadetes; order Longimicrobiales; family RSA9; genus VEPF01. Next base: position 2,918 of record VEPF01000154.1, read on the forward strand.
AGGTCCGGCACCCGCAGGTCGGCCACGATCGAGTTGAACGTGCCCTCCGCGTCCGTGATTTCGTTCGCCTCGCGCTGCAACCCGTCCAGCGCGGCCGCGGCCGGCCCGCCCAGCACCCCCGGCAGCGCTTCCGGCGCGATCCCCTCGACCAGCGCCTCGTAGATCGCGCGGTAGCGCGGGTCGTGCAGCCGGACCCCGCGCAGGGCCGTGCGCGCCATGCCCAGCCGGGCCGGATCGCGCAGCAGCAGCTTCACCAGCAGGCGCTCGGAGGCGAACGCTCCGGGCGCCGCCTGCCGGGGCTGGGCCCGGGGACGCGCCTGTGCCTCCCGGTACACCGGTCCGCGCGCCTCCGTCGCCTGGGCGGCCTGCCGCTCCAGCGTCTCGCGGCGCACGCCCGTGCGCGCCGCGACCCGGCTGATGTAGATGTCGCGCAGCGACGGATCGACCGTGGCCCGGATCGTCGGAAGCAGCCGGTCCAGCGCGCGCCTCACCCCGTCCACGTCCTGGAAGGCGCCCCGCTCCTCCAGGATCGCCAGCTTGCGCTCCAGCACGTCCGCCGCCGCCGCCAGGTGCGGCCGCACCGCTTCGATGCCCCCCTCTCGCGCCAGCGAGTCCGGGTCCTCGCCCTCCGGCAGCGTGACCAGCAGCGGGTGCACGCCCGCGCGCAGCAGCGCGTCCGCAGTCCGGAAGCTGGCCTTCAGGCCGGCCTGATCGCTGTCGTACAGGAGGAGCGCTTTGCCGCAGTAGCGGGCGAGCAGATTGGCCTGCTCCGCGGTCATGGCGGTGCCCAGGCCGGCAGCCACGTTTTCCAGGCCGCGCGCAGCCAGGGAAACGTAGTCCATGTACCCCTCCACGACCAGCGCCGCACCCTCGCGCCGAATCGCGCCGCGCGCCCAGTTCAGGCCGTACAGCAGCTCGCCTTTGCGGTAGATCGGCGTCTCCGGGGAGTTCAGGTACTTGGGCGCGTTCTCGGCCGGCCGCAGGATCCGCCCGCCGAAGCCGACCACCCGCCCGCCCAGCTCCGCGATCGGGAAGATGAGCCGCTCCCGGACCCGGTCGTACGGGTCCTCCGTGTGCTCGCGCTCCTTCACCAGCCCCGCGTCCAGCAGCACCTCGTCCGCGATGCCGTGCCGCTGCGCCGCTTCCCGCAGCGCGCGCCATTCTTCGGGCGCGAACCCCAGCCCGAAACGGCGCGCCGCCTCGGCGCCAATGCCCCGTCCGGCCAGGTAACGCCGCGCCCGTTCGCCCTGGCTCCCCTCCCAGAGACGCTCCTGAAAGAACTCCGCCGCGAAGGCGACCGCCTCGTACAGGCGCTTGTGCGGCTCTTCACCCTCCTGGCGCTGCTCCGGGATCTCGCCCCCCACCTTCGCCGCCAGCTCCCGCACCGCATCCTGGAACGAGCCGCCGCTGC
>VEPF01000174.1 GCA_012027055.1 Gemmatimonadota bacterium
GGCCCCGACGAGTTGCTGGTGGCGTCGCTGCTGGCGCGGGTCGGGCCGGTGGCGGGCGGGGTGGTCCGGGAGGTCATCGTGGCCACCAATCCGAGCGTGGAAGGCGAGGCCACCGCGGTGTACCTGCAGCGCGTGATCCGGCCCTATGGCGTGCGGGTGACGCGGCTGGCGCGAGGCCTGCCGGTCGGCGGCGATCTGGAGTACGCGGATGGGGTGACCATCGCGCAGGCCCTCGCAGGGCGGCGAGAGGTCTGAGCGCGGTCTGTCGGCCAGGGGCAGCAACGCGCAGATTGATGTCGGGCTGTGAACCAGGATCGAGGCCGGGAGCGGACGGGGCAGAGCAATGCGGCGCAGCACCATATTGCGGACGACGGGCATCATCCTGCTGACCCTGGGCGCGGTCGCGGCCGTGGGTGCGCTGGTCGTGCGCGATCAGATCGACCGGCACCAGCGTGATCTCTTCAGCCCGCAGCCGCTCAAGCGCTTCGCTGCGCTCGGCTACATCGCCGGCCTGACCGCGTCGGTGGAGATGATCCGGGTGCTGCGCGACTTCATCGCGTGGGAGCCGCGGACCGTGTTGCGCAGCCGGGCGAGGCAGATCATGGACCGCATGGAACGGCAGCTGCTGGAACGCGGCCGCGCGTCGACGCCGCACCAGGGCGTGGCGGGATGACATCCCTGGACAATATCGGCTTCCTCGGCACCGAGGACGTACGCCAGCTGGATCTGCTCCTGCAGGCTTTCCTGCGGGATACCGGGGCGCGTCTGGCGGTGGTGACCGATCGCAGTGGCCGGGTGCTCACGTCGGCCGGCGAGTTGGGGGATCTCGATCCGGTGGCGTTCGCGTCGCTGGTGGCCGGGGATTTCGCGGCGAGCGGGCAGCTGGCGGCGCAGCTGGGTGAGACGGAGTTTGCGTCGCTCTATCATCGGGGACCTGACCGCTCCATGTTTCTCGCGGACATCGGCGGGGCGGCGATCCTGGCCATCCTGTTCGACGAACGCACCACGCTGGGGCTGGTGCGGGTGAAGGCCAAGGCACTGGTGCCGCGCGCGACCGCGGTATTCGAGCAGTTACGGGCGCGCGGACCGCTGGGTGAGCTGGTGCATGTGGAAGCCGGCTGGGCCGCGGAGGCGGCCAGCGAAGTGGATCGCGTATTCCGCGATGAGTGAGGTGGCGCCGTCATGTCGATGATCAACTACGCGAGCCGGGAGATCAACTGCAAGCTCGTGTACTACGGTCCCGGACTGGGCGGCAAGACGACCAACCTGGAGTACGTCTTCAACCGGGTGGCGCCGGAAATGCGTGGCAAGCTGATCTCGCTGGCCACGGAACACGAGCGAACCCTGTTCTTTGATTTCCTGCCGGTGGACCTGGGCAACATCCGCGGCTTCAAGACCCGCTTCCACCTGTACACGGTGCCTGGGCAGGTATACTACAACGCCTCCCGGCGACTCATCCTGAAGGGCGTGGACGGACTGGTGTTCGTAGCGGATTCCCAGGCCGAGCGCATGGATGCCAACATCGCGGCGCTCGAGAACCTGTACGAGAACCTGGTCGACTACGGCTACGACGCCGCGCAACTCCCCATCGTGCTGCAGTGGAACAAGCGCGACCTTGACTCCGCGGTGCCCGTGCCCGAGCTCCGGCGCCAGCTCAATCCGATGGGCCTGCAGGAATTCGAGGCGGTCGCCACCAGCGGCCAGGGCGTGTTCGACACCCTCAAGGCGATCAGCAAGCTGGTGCTGAAGTCACTCAACTGAAGCATGCCGCTGATCCAGCGTCACGCGCTCCCCAACGTGATCACGACCGGTCGCATTGCGATCGCGCCGGTCATCGCGCTGCTGCTCTTCGTGCCGACGTTCACCGCGCGCCTGGTGGCATTCGTGCGCTTCCTCGTGGCCGCGGTGTCCGACCTGTGGGACGGCTATCTGGCCCGCAAGCACGGCTGGATCTCCGATTTCGGCAAGCTGGTGGATCCCATCGCCGACAAGCTCCTGCTCATCGTCACGCTGCTGCCCTTCTACATCATCTCGCACGGCGACAACCCGCACGGCCGGTTCGTGGCGATCCCGGTCTTCCCGCTCTGGGTGGTGCTGGTGATCCTCGGGCGCGAGCTGCTCATCACTGGCATCCGCTCCTACGCCGCGCGCCGCGGCCTCATCATCCCGGCCGGCAGGAGTGGCAAGCTGAAGGCGGTCTTCCAGACCATCATCATCGGCAAGGCGATAGCCTGGCTCGCCGCCCTGAGTCTGGCGCTCAATCGGGGCTGGACCGGTCTGGCACTGTGGCGGTGGTGGACCTGGCTTCACGGCTTCGTGTTCATCAGCTCGCTGGCGCTGGCGGTGCTCCTCACGCTGTACTCGCTGGTCGACTACCTCCGGGCATGGCGGAAGCAGCTGCGCGCATTGTGAGCGTGCCTGACGGCCAGGCCCGCGGTTCGGCGCTGCCGGCGCGCTCATGATCGAGCTGCTCACCATTGGCGACGAGCTGCTGCTCGGCTCGACGGTCGACACCAATGCCGCTTTCCTCGGGACGCGCCTCACGGCGGCCGGGTTCCGCGTCCTGCGCCTCACCACGGTGGGCGATCGCGAGCCTGAGATCCGGGACGCCCTGCTGTCGGCGCTGCGCCGCACGGGCTGTGTCATCTGCACCGGCGGACTGGGTCCCACGCCGGACGATCTGACCCGGCCGGTGGTCGCCGCGCTCTACGGCCGCGAGCTGCTGCTGGACGAGCACTGGCTGGCCGAACTGGAAGGGCGGTTCCAGGCGCGGGGGATGGCCATGCCGGCCAACAACCGGCAGCAGGCGCTGGTTCCGGACTGCGCGGTGCTGCTGCCGAACCAGCGCGGCACGGCGCCGGGCCTGGCACTGTCAGACCCGGCGCTTGGGACCACCGTGCTCCTCCCCGGCGTCCCGGCGGAAATGCGGAGCCTGCTGGAAGCGCAGGTGCTGCCGTACCTGGCCGTGCAATTCGGCCCCCGCCCGCCCGTCCGCAGTCGAACGCTGCGCACGACCGGCATGGCGGAGTCGGCCCTCGCGGAAAGACTCGCGGGGGTGGGCGATGATCTGTCACACCTGACGCTGGCATACCTGCCTACCGGCACCGGCATCGACCTGCGTCTCACCACGTGGGGTGAGCTCGAAGAGCCGGATGCGGAGAGGGTGCTCGCGGAGGGTGAGCAACGGCTCCGGCAGGCCGTCGGCGACCTCATCTACGGTACCGGCAACGAGGACCTGGCGGCGGTGCTGGGGGTGCACCTCGGCCGGCGGCAACTGCGGCTGGCGGTGGCCGAGAGCTGCACCGGTGGGCTGCTGGCCGCGCGTATTACGGCCGTGCCGGGCAGTTCCGACTACTTCCTGGGAGGGGTAGTCGCCTACGCCAATTCCGCCAAGCAGGCGCTGCTGGGCGTGGCGGACGCGACGCTGGGGCAGTACGGCGCGGTCAGTGAGAAAGTGGCGCTCGAACTCGCCCGCGGAGCGGTGCAGAGTACCGGCGCGGACTGCGGCCTGGCAATCACGGGCATCGCCGGACCGGCGGGCGGGACGCCCGACAGGCCGGTCGGTACCGTGTGGATCGCCATGCAGGTGCCGGGTGAGTCCCGGGCGGAGCGTTTTCGGTTCGCGGGCAGCCGCGACGAGATCCGGGCCCGCGCCGCCCAGGCCGCCCTGGCCTTGCTCCTGCGTGCGCTGCGGTAATACCGTCGGCTCCGCCAGCCCGGCCCGGTGCGGCGATCACCTTTTCGCGTGGAAACTGCCATGAGCGTCGAGGCACGGGTTCGCCGTAGTGACGGGAGCATTCACACCGTGGGGCGCATCGCGCTGCAGTATCGCGCCTGGGAGATTGCCCAGCCCCGCGCCGTCATGCTGGTGCTCCACGGCCTGGGCGAGCATAGCGGGCGTTACGAGCAACTCGGAACCACCATGGCCGGGTACGGGTTCTCGAGCTTCGCCCTCGATCTCCGCGGCCCCGGCGCCAGTGAAGGCCGGCGCGGGTACGCGCGGAATTTCGGTGTTCTCCTGCAGGACGTGGACCGGTTCCGGCGGGAAATAGAAGGCTCTGCTGCCCCCGGAGTGCCCTTCTTCCTGCTTGGCCATTCCATGGGCGGTCTCATTGCCCTCCGTTACCTCCAGGAATACCAGGGGATGTTCCTGGGCGGGATCATCTCGGCCCCGTGGCTGGCCAACGCGCTGAATATCCCGCGCTGGAAGATCACCATGGCCGCGGCGCTCGCGCGCGTGTTCCCGGCGCTGCCCCTCAGCAACGGACTGGACCCCGACGATCTGTGCC
>VEPF01000385.1:0-1329 GCA_012027055.1 Gemmatimonadota bacterium
GGCTCACGCTCTGCAACGGCGCGATCGTGGCCGGGCGTGCGCGCGTGGCGGTGGTGGAAGCGTGCGCGAGCGCGGGCGGCGCCGCCTGGCTGCTGGCGCAGGCGGAGCGCCTCACCGGCCGGAAGGCGGACCTGGTGGTGGTCACGCACTACCACGCGGACCACACCGGCGGCATCGGGACCGGGGGTGCAGGCGCGGCCGCGGCGGGCGGGCCGCAGACTCTCCAGGCGACGTCCGCTACCCTCGAGCTGGTGCGCGCCGATGACGTCCGGCGCCAGCGGACCCCGGATGCGGAGCGGACCGCGGCCCTGGAGGGCGCGGGCCAGCTTTCCGGCGCGCGCGTGACGGAACTGGAGCTGGGCGGACGCACGCTGCGCGTCGTGCCCCGCTCCGGCCACACCGCCAGCGATGTCACGGTCGAACTGGATGACCCGAGCGTGGTGATCGCCGGGGACCTGCTGTGGAACGGCATGTTCCCGAACTACGTGGATGCCGTGCCCGGCCAGCTCGCCCGGAGCGTGCGCGCGCTGGTGCGGGAGCGCGAGACGGTCTACGTCCCGGGCCACGGCCCGGTCGCGGATGCCGCCGCCGTGCGGCGCTACCTGGAAGTGCTGGACCTGGTCGAGGTCGCCGCCCGCCGCGCCCACGCAGAGGGCACGCCCGCGGCGGAGGCGGCGAAACAGTTCGTGCTCCCGGCCTCGCTCGGCGAGTGGTACCTGTTCTCGCCGCGCTACTACGAGGTGGCGCTCGGCGCCTGGGAGCGCGAGCTGCACGGCGTTACCTGGCCGGAGGCGTCGCCGCGCGCCGTCGCGGAGGAGCCGGCGTGAAGACCTGCGACGTCTGCGGCAACGACATCCCGGTCGCGGCCCGCCGCTGCCCGTTCTGCGAGTCGCTCCAATCCGCCTCCGGCAGCGCGGCGCGGAGCGGGGCGAGCGGTACGGCGCGCGGCGTGGTGAGCACGCTCTACCTCAAGCAGGACCTGCCCACCGTGGCGGAAGCGGTGCGACAGCTGGTGCTGAGCCTCACAGGATTGCGCGGGACCAGGACGCGGGTGGTGAAGGTGGTGCACGGCTACGGCTCGACGGGGAAGGGCGGCGCGCTCGCGCCGGCGGTGCGGCGGGAGTTACGCGCGCTGCTGGCGAAGGGCTGGATCCGCGGCTTCGTGCCCGGCGAGGAGTACTCCGAGTTCGGCGCGGGGGGACGCGCGCTGCTGGAGCGCTACCCCTCGCTCCGGGGCAGCTTCCGCTCCGATCGCGAGAACCCGGGCATCACCATGGTGGAGCTGTAGGCGGAACGAGTTGGACCCAACGCGGCGGGGGGGGGGGGGGG
>VEPF01000385.1:1339-4270 GCA_012027055.1 Gemmatimonadota bacterium
CCCCGCCCCCCCCCCCGCCGAAGCCCGCCTCGCCGCCGCTGCCCCGCCCGTCTACCGCAGCGCCATGTCCGCGTAGGCGGCCACCACGTAGATCAGCACGGCCGTGCCGTCCATGATCGGCTCGTTCGTGGAGTAGTCGCCGTAGTCATCGTGGTAGACGATGTTGCCGGTGTTCCAGACCGCGTACTCGTCCGGCTCGACCAGCGAGATGCCCTCCAGGCTCCGGTAGATGGAGGCATAGACCGGCCCGTCCGTGAGCCCGCCCATTTGCGCCTGCACGCCCAGGTCATACGCCATGTTCGAGTGCGGGTTGGCCGGATAGTCCGCCGTGACCGGGAAGTACACCACCATCGATGTGCCCCACGGATTCGCGCCGAAGATCCAGTCCATGGCCGCCTGCTCGGGGCCGCGGAACGCCTCGCCGCCGCCCATGCGCCGGAACAGCACGCCCTGCGTGGCGAAGGAGGCGAGCAGGTTGTTCGAGCACCAGATGAACGGGATGCCGTTGCGGAAGCCGTTCTGCGCGCGGTCGGTCACCGCCTGCAGACCCCGCCGGTAGAACTCGACCATGCGCGCCTTGGTCGCGGCGTCCGCGGCTTCCTGCCAGACCGCGCGATGGCCGTGGTTCACCCACGGGTAGTACTCGTAGTGCCGCGCGGTGTCGCGCCCCATCCAGGGCGTGACCGGCTCCTGCTCGGCGTACTCGACCGCCTCCTGCAGGAAGTGCGCTTCGCCGGTGAGCGCGTGCAGCTCGGCCGCCCCCAGCTCCATGTCATCGACCCAGCTCGCTTCCTCGTAGAAGTACGGCGAGCGGCCGGGCGCCGTCTGGCACGCGCCCGGGTACTTCCGGCCGAGCGCGTACGCGGAGCGCGCCTTGGTGGCGAGCACCTGCGCGAACGCCGGGTCACGGTCCCGGAACACGCGCACGCCCAGCGCGAAGGCCGCGGCCATCTTGCCGGCCGTGGACGCATAGCCGTCCGCGCGGTTCTTGCCCGCGAACAGCCCCTGCGGCCTGCCGGTGCAGGGATACACGGGCCGGAAGCCGCCCTTGCCCCAGCCGTAGTCCGATGAGTCCGTATTGGGCAGGTCGTGGAAGGCGTGGTCGCGGTCGTCGGCGATCTGGTTGAAGATCAGGTCGTCGCTCGGGTGCATGCGCAGCAGCCACTCCAGCCCCCAGCGCGCCTCGTCCAGCACGTCGATCAGCCCGTTCGCGCCCGGCAGCCCGTCATGATCGTGCGTGTCGCCGAAGACGCGCGGGAAGTCACGGCCCGCGGCCAGCATGGCATACGTCGCATGCGCGGACGTGGTGACGTACTGCAGGTAGTCCGCCGCGTCCGCCCAGCCGCCCGCCACATCGATGAACTCGCCGGCCCGCGCGTGGTCCACGATGAGCGCGTCCGTGCGGTGATGGACGGAGTCCCGCAGGTAGGGATTGAAGCGCGAGCGCTGCTGCCGCATGTATGCGAGCAGCGTGTCCGCCGCGCCCGCCCACGCGGTGCGCGACACGGTCACGGTGACGGGCGTCATGGCGCCTGCCACCAACCGGTAGCTGCCCTCGTCCTTGACCGCCGTGAAGTCCAGCCGCGCGGTGGCCGCGCACGCCGCGATGGCGCCATCGCGCGTCACGGGCAGCGGCCCCAGCACGCGCGCGCCGCTCGCGTTCCGCACCTCGAACGTGGCCGGCAAAATGCCGTCCCGCGCGCAGATCACCGCCACCTTCGGGCCCTGCGGCAGGTAGCCCAGGTGGTTGACCCGGATGGCGCTCGCGGCATCCCCGGCCGCACCGGCCCCCGCCGGGGCCGGGACGGGCGGCGTGGCGGGGGCGGCGGCCGGGGCCGGGGCGCAACCGGCCAGCAGCGCCGCCAGGGACAGCCATGCGCCAGCCGCGGCGCGTGCGCTCGTTGCTGACATGACCCGCACCCGCTTCCGCAGAGAGGAGTTGGCCGCTGCTTACCCGAGATCCAGGATCGGCCGCAGCTTCGCGGCGTATGCCTAGCTCTCGGCGTCTCCCGTCGCCAGCTCGCTGACGCCCGGGCCGCGAACGCCCAGCTGCAGCTCCACCGCCCGCGCCAGCTGCTCCTGCTCGAAGATCTTCCGGCTCATGATCGCTTCGTTCGCGCCCAGCTCCTTCAGCACCGCCACCCCCACCGCGGCCACGGCGACGCGATCATCGCCCGCGATCATGACGTTCCCATCCTTCAGCTCACCCCGCGATGGGCCGCCGTTGGTGAACGCCTGCACGCCATCCAGCACGATCAGCTGCGGCCGGTAGCCGGTGTTCAGCTCCGCGATCATGCGCCGCATGTCCGGCGAGCGATGCATGCCCCGCCGGATCGGCTTGGGCGTGAGACCCACCGCCAGCTTCAGCGACATCGTGAACACGCCCCCGCCGCCGTGCGTCTTCAGGCACGGCGTCGAGACCAGGTACTCCGCCTCCGTCACCAGCCGCGGCAGCGCGAACCCCTCCGTCCAGTGCGAGCTGGGCGGCGTGAACGAGACCCAGTCCTGGTCCGCATTCTGCTCGAAGTCCACCACGTCGAAGCGGACATCCCGCGCCAGGTCGAAGATCCCCTTCTGCTCCATCACGTTGCGCGTCAACGGCGGCCCGCTCGACTCGCCTACCACCACACTCTTCGCATCCCGCTCCTGCAGCTCCCGCACCAGCTGCGCGAGCGTGTCGTTGTGCGTCGAGCCCGGCGCAGCGTCCGCCGTGTTGAAGTTCGGCTTGATCACCACCCGCTTGCCCTTCATGCCCGTCGGCTTGAGCAACCGGAGCGCCTCCGCCACCCCCTGCGCCCGGTCGGCCGTGCGCACCACCACCACGCGCGCCTTCCGCGCCCGCGGCGCCGGCCCGCCCAGGCGCTCGAAGTCGGCCAGCGGCAGCGCGGCCACCCCCAGGGCGGCAGTCTTCAGGAAGTCGCGTCGATGCAG
>VEPF01000333.1 GCA_012027055.1 Gemmatimonadota bacterium
CGTACCCCCCCCGTCGCAGCGCCACCCGCTGGCCATACTCCAGAGCACGGTTGAAATCCGGCTCCACGCGGGCTCGCGGTGACGCCACCGTGCGCACCACCTGCTCCGGATCCCAGCGCCGGTCGGCGGGTGCCGTCGGCGGTTCGGTGAGCAGCACCTCGTCGGCCGTCGCGTACAACGGAACCATCATGCCCGGCCAGTCCTTGTCCCCGCGCACACCCACGCTCGCGATCATTGGCCTGGGCAGGGACACCGCCGCCAGCGCGTTCACCAATGCATCGACACCGGCCAGATTGTGCGCCACGTCCAGCATCCACGGAACTCCCGCCACGTACTCGAGTTGCAGCCGGCCGGGCCAGCGCACCGCGCTCACGCCGGCAGCGACGGCGCTCGGTTCGGGGCGCCAGGGCGGCGGCAGCAGATCCAGTGCCCGCACCGCCACCGCGATGTTGCTGGCCTGGTGCCCTCCCAGCAACGGGGCATCCAGCGCGCAGGCACCCCCCAATAGCGGTACCGTCAGGCGGGTCCCGGCCAGGGTGAGTTGGTCCGCGTGGTAGTCCGCGGGCGCGAGCGCGTAGAATGGCGCGCGCAGCTCCGCGGCCCGCCACCGAAAGACGTCGTGCGCCGCTCCGACGTGCTCCCCGGTTACGATCGGTACTCCGGGCTTGATGATGCCCGCTTTCTCCCGGGCCACGGCCTCGACGGTGTTGCCCAGATACTGGACATGATCCAGGGAGACGTTGGTCAGCACGCTGACCAGTGGCGTGATCACGTTGGTCGCGTCCAGCCGTCCGCCCAACCCCACTTCCACGACCGCGATCTCCACCCCCGCGTCAGCCAGCGCCCGAAAGGCGATCGCCGTGGTCGCCTCGAAGAAGGAGGGAAGCTCTTCCTGGATCACGGGCCAGAGCCGTTCGGCGGCCGCCAACAGCGCGGTCTCGCTGATCGCGCGGCCGTCGATCTGGATGCGCTCCCGAAAGCTGCACAGGTGCGGCGAGGTGTAGAGGCCGACGCGCCGGCCGCCCGCGCGCAGCACGCTGGCCATCACTGCCGCCACGGAGCCTTTGCCGTTCGTCCCGCCGACATGGATCGTGGGATAGCGCTGCTGCGGATCACCGGCATAATGCAGCAGCCGGTTAGTGCGCTCCAGGCCCCAACGGATGCCACCGGTGAGCCGCGGGAACAGCTCGGCAACGAGCCGGGAATAGGTGAGCGGAGGCAAATTGTAGCCGCGGGCGGTTCCGCCTCAGCCGGGCGAGACGGCCGCCGCCGGCTCCGGCCGGTTCAGCATGTGCCGGAGCAGTTTCGCGATACTCGCCTTCAGAGCGCGCCGATCCACGATCATGTCCACCATGCCGTGCTCCAACAGGAACTCAGAGCGCTGGAATCCACCCGGCAGCTCCTGCTTGATGGTCTGCTCGATGACGCGTGGCCCGGCAAAGCCGATCAGCGCCCCGGGTTCCGCCACATGCACGTCGCCGAGCATGGCATACGATGCCGTCACGCCACCGGTCGTGGGATCGGTCAACACGCTCACGAACGGAATCGCGGCCTCGTGCAGCTGTGCCAGGAGCGCGGAGGTCTTCGCCATCTGCATGAGCGAGAGGATGCCTTCCATCATGCGCGCGCCACCGGACGTGGACACGATGATCAGGGGTCGCTGCTCCTGCAGGGCGACGCGGATCAGGCGAGCGATCTTCTCCCCCACCACGCTGCCCATGCTGCCCCCGATGAAGGAGAAGTCCATCACCGCTAGCGCTATGGCAATGTCTTCCAGCCGGCCAGTGACGGTACGCACGGCATCTCCCTCCCCGTGCTGCCGCTCGGCGGCAGCCAGCCGCTCCGGGTAGGGCTTCAGGTCCACGAACTCGAGCGGATCCGCGCTGCGCAGCTCCAACCCGAATTCCCGGTACTCACCGCCGTCCAGCAGCAGTCGGAGGTAATCTTCCGCACCGATGCGATTGTGGTATCCGCATTCGGGGCAGACGAACAGGTTCTGTTCGAGTCGGGCGCGATACAGGATCTCGCCGCACTCAGGGCACTTGTCGAACACATCCGAGGGCAGGTCGCGCCGGTCGCTCGCGCTCAGCTTCTGCTTGGGCTTCCGAAACCATGCCATGTCAGAACCTCCGCTGCTCCAGTCCGACCCGCTGCGCCACGGCCAGGGCGATGTAAGTGGCCAGCAGGAACGAACCGCCGTAGCTCAGGAACGGAAGCGGGATGCCGGTGATCGGCATCACTCCCAGGGTCATGCCCACGTTCACCAGCACGTGCGTCATCCAGGCCCCCAGTATACCGAAGACCACGATGCCGGCGAAGGGGTCGGGCGTGCGCTCTGCCAGGCGGGCCAACCGCCAGAGGATGATCAGATAGGCCGCCAGCACCAGCCCCGCCCCGATCAGGCCCAGCTCTTCCCCAATGATGCTGTAGATGAAATCCGTATGCTGTTCGGGAATGAACGCGAGGCGTTTCTGCGGTCCGTGCAGGTAGCCCTGACCGGTCAGGCCGCCGCTGCCAATCGAGATCTTGGATTGGCGCAGGTGGTAACCCGCGCCCTGCGGGTCCGCGGTCGGGTCGGCGAAGGAAATGAAGCGGGCCTGCTGGTAGGGCTTGAGGGAATTCCAGAGCGGCCAGGCGATCGCGCCGGTCAGGATGTTGAGCGAAAGCACCGCCACCCACTCGGAGAGCCGGGCGCGATAGAGGTAGAGGAACAGGCACAGCCCGATCATGTACACGCTGTAGATCCAGGGCTCGAGATAGCCCAGGCCCAGCCCGACGAGCGGGCTCAACAGCATGAACAGGATACCGAGCGGCGTGCCGGCCCAGAACAGCGTCGCCAGCAGCACCCCCCCGAATACCATGGCCGTGCCCAGGTCCGGTTGCGCCAGAATCATGAGCATGGGCACGGCCGTGATCGTGATGGGTTTCCAGAGCCGCCACACGGTATCCGGCTGCTCACGCCAGCCGCCCATCACCTTTGCCAGCATCAGGACCGTGGCCAGGTTGGCGAACTGCGATGGTTGAACCCCGACGGGACCGAAGCGGAGCCAGCTTCTGGTACTCGCCGCCGTGCCGGCACCCGTTCCGATCGCCAGCGTGACCAGCAACACCGCCAGGCTCACCACGTATAGCGGGAGTGCCGCCCACTCCAGCCACCGTACCGGAATCCGCAACACCGCGAAGAAGGTCAGCAGCGACACGCCGAGCCAGGCCAGCTGCAGCTTCCACGCCCGGCTCACGGCCGCATCCGGGACATCCAGCCGGCCGGCCGAATAGATCATCGCCACGCCGAAAAGGGTCAGCGCCAGAATCGTGAAGCACAGCTGGGCGTCCCCGAAACTGGCCCGGATGCGGTGCAGGATCGTCATGGAGGCTCAGCGGGCGTAGCGCGTTCCCACGCTGAACCTATACGCGGCCAGCGCGAGCACGCCGGCCAACGCCGTGCTCAGCGCGTAGAGCGGTAGCGCGGTCACCAGCGCTCCGGCCGGAGCCGCCGCCCGGCCGGCTGGAGATACCAGCAGGTAGCTTGCGTCAGCCAGCCACTTGCCGACGAACAGGAAGGCCAGCGTGAACGCGTAGCTGCCGCCCTCGAACATGTCGCGGGTGCGGGCTCCGGCCCAGCCGACCACGACCAGGGCCACAGCCGTCGCCCCGAAGCTGGTCAGGGCCATCCCATCGGCCAGCAGGCCGAGCACCAGCCCCAGGGCCGCCGCCCGCGGCGGCGTGGTTCGGCGGGCGACCAGCAGCAACGCCACCGCGATCAGGTCTGGCGCGGCCGGACCGTAGCCCAGGGCGACATGCAGGACCAGGTGCCCACTGGCCAGCAGCGCGATGAACACCCCGTATGAAATGTTTCGCTCTGGCACTACCTGGCTCCCGGCTGGTTCAATGTCGAAGCCATCCCCGGTGCGCCCGCGGGATTGGGCGCGAAGGTAGAGTCGCGAGCCGCCGGGTCCGGCGGAGGCGCGGTATGCCAAATATCCGCAAGGTCGCCCGCCGGCGCGATCCCTACCAGCACCTGGGTGGCCGACTCCGGCCGCACCGCGGGCCGGAGCAGGTAGCTCTTCCGCCACCCGGTGTCTGCCTCGTCGATACCGAGCACGGTGCCGATCATGACGCCTCGCGGAAAGACGTCGCCCCGGCCTGACGTCACCACCCGGGAACCCGGGCGGACGTCGCTGTGGAAGGGAGCGCCGGTTAGCACCAGCAGATCCTCCTCCCGGAAACGCCCGCGCCGAGCCTCCACCAGGCCGTAGGCTTCTCCCGTGGCCGTCATGCCACTGACCACGAACTGCGGATGTGTCCAGTCGATCGCCTGGGCCCGATGCTCAGACACTTCCCAGACCGTGCCCAGCACTCCCTCCGCCGTGAGCACCGGACTGCCCACCTTCACACCATCGCCGCGGCCAATGTCGATCATAAAGGTGCTTTCCGCGCCCGCGCTGCCCAGCCGGAGCACGTTCGCCGGCCGGAATCGCTGCTCCAGTCGGTAGCCGATCCTCAGCATGGCGCGCAGTTCCCGGTTCTCGATGGCGAGTGGTGCCTGTGCCACGACCAGCGCCGCCAGGGAATCACGCTCCGCGCGCAGCACGCGCACATCCACACTGCGGCTGCGCCGCGCGGCCAACTGCGCCTGGGTGGCCGCGAAGGGCTGCAGTACGGTGCCACGCAGAAGGATGCGCAAGGGTTGCTGATACGCGGCTGGAAGCAGGAGGATGATGATTGCCAGCAGCAGCACCCCGCCACTCAACGCGGCATCGCGCCGTCTTGCTCGCTTGCTGCCGTCGAAATCAAGCACCTAGTTCTGCAACACGTTGCGGAATCGCTCGAACTCGTCGAGGATGCGGCCGGCACCACGCACCACGCACGTCAACGGCTCCTCGTCGATGTGAATCGGCAGGTCCGTCTCGTGGGCGAGCAGCAGGTCCAGTCCGCGGATCAGCGCGCCGCCGCCGGTCATGACGATCCCCCGATCGACGATATCCGATGCCAGCTCCGGGGGCGTGATCTCGAGCGCCCGCCGGACCGCGTCCACCACTTGCTGGATCGGCTCCTGGATGGACTCCCGGATCTCTTGCGAGTGCACCCGCACCGTCTTGGGGATGCCGCTCACCAGATCCCGGCCCTTCACTTCCATCTCCCGCTCGTCGCCGTTGTTGAATGCGGAGCCGATCTGGATCTTGATCGCTTCCGCCGTCGGCTCCCCGATCAGCAGGTTGTAGTTCTTCCGCAGGAAGCTCACGATCGCCACGTCGATCTCATCACCGCCGACGCGGATCGAGGTGTCAGAAACGATGCCGTTGAGCGCGATGACCGCAATCTCCGTGGTACCACCGCCAATGTCGATCACCATGTTCCCGGTCGGCGTGTCCACCGGCAGTCCCACGCCTATGGCCGCAGCCATGGGCTCGGCCACCATGTAGACTTCCTTCGCACCGGCCGCTGCCGCACTCGAGCGTACCGCCCGCCGCTCCAGCTCGGTGATGCCCGAGGGCACCCCCACGATCACCCGCGGCTTCATGCGCAGGAACCGCTTGTCGGTGACCTGCTTGAGGAAATGCCGGAGCATGATCTCGGTGATGTCCACGTCCGCGATCACCCCGTCCTTCATGGGGCGAACCGCCATGATGCCTTCCGGGGTGCGGCCGAGCATCCGCTTTGCTTCCAGGCCGATACCCTTGATGCGCTGCGAACCTCGCTCCACGGCCACCACGGACGGCTCGTTCAGGACGATGCCCTCGCCCTTGACGTACACCAGGGTGTTCGCAGTGCCGAGATCGACGGCAATGTCGTTGACGGGCAGCAGCCGGCCCGTGCTCAGGAATTGTCGCAGGCTCATCGGGATGATCCGTCACGCGCGACGGGGCCCCAACGGGATTTGGGAGCCTCGCAGGACCGGGCGGCGGACCCCGCCAAGCCCCTGTGGAAAAACAAGGTAACTGCCGTATTTGCAGGCGGCAAGCGCAGCTACATCCGGGGGTCGGGACGACTACGCAGGCCCCCGCAGTGAGTCCCGCGAACTACCTCCGCGCCCGCTTCCCCTCACTGCCCCGTGCTCCCGAAACCGCCTTCGCCGCGCCCGCTCGGCGGCAGGGACGCGGCCGGCTCCCACTCGATGCGCACCACCGCAGCCACCAGCATCTGCGCGATGCGCTCGCCGTGCTCGATCACCTGCGGTTCCCGGTCCAGGTTGACGAGGGGGATCCTGATTTCCCCACGGTAGTCGCTATCGATCGTGCAGGGGGCATTGATGATGCTGATGCCCCGATTCAGGGCCAGCCCGGACCGCGGCCGAATCTGGGCCTCGCTGTCCGGCGGCAGGGCGATCGCCAGTCCGGTGGGCACCCGCCGACGCCCCAGCGGCGGCAACGTGACCGGCTCCCCGGCATTGCGCAGATCGACGGCCGCCGCGCCATCCGTGGCATATGCCGGCAGCGGCCATTCCGGCGGGTAGTTCTCGAGCTGCTGGACCAGGATCTTCAAGGCTGTCATCGGCTTCCGGGGATCGATGGGCGGCGCGGAGTCTACGGCCATGTCATGACCGCGGCAACCCCGCAGGGCAGGCACCGGAACGGACGCCGTGGCCTTCCCGGCAGGGCCACGAAAAAGCGGCGGCGGCCGCCCTGGCCGTCGCCGCTCGGCGCTCGCCGACGCGCCCGCTACAGCACCTGCTCCACAGGGGTGTACTCCAGCCCGAACGCGCTCGCCACACCCTGATAGACGACCCCACTGAGCATTCACGCGTTGGAGTCGTTACGCGGACCCAGCGTCAGCAGCGTCTGCCGCGCGGGATCGTAGTAGCACTGCGCCAGAGCCGCCACCGCTTCGCCGCTGACTCGCTCCACCCGATCCACGACCTCCTCGAGCGAGCAGTAGGGCTCGTCGTTGAGCGCAACCCCGGCCAGCCGGTGCAGCCGCGCGCTGCTGGATTCCAGCGACAGGGCGATCTGTCCCTTGAGCTGGCCCTTGGCATCACCCAGCTCCTCGGCGCTCAGCCCGTCTTTGGCGATTCGGGCCAGTTCGTCATTGACTACGGATTCCGCTTTGTCGGCCGATTCCGGTCGCGTGCCCACGTAGACGCCGACAATCCCGGCATCATGGTAGAACGTCTGGTACGAGTACACGGTGTAGGCGAGTCCGAGTTCTTCGCGCACCCGCTGAAACAGCCTCGAGCTCATGCCCCCACCGAACGCGCTCGAGAGCAATACCAGCGCGTAACGGCGCGGGTCGCGATGCCCGAAGGTGCGCACTCCCCATACCAGGTGCGTCTGCGCCGTGCTGCGGGCCAGACGCTCGGCGCGGGCTTCACCCGGAGCGTCAGGCGGGGTCGGAAGTACCGGCCGCTCGCCGCGCGCCCCCCGTCCCGCGAAGAGCTTCCCGATCTGATCGACCAGCCGCTCATGGTCCACGTTGCCGGCGGCTGCCACAACCATGTTGCCTGGATGGTACAGCGCATCGTGGGCCCGCCGCAGATCGGCCGCGCGGAACCCCGACACCGTCTGCGGATTCCCGAGGATGCTGTACCCGTACGGATGTCCCTGCCAGAGCCGGTCGGCGTGCAGGTCGAAGACCAGGTCATCCGGCGTGTCCTCGACGGTGGCGATCTCTTCCAGGACCACCTCGCGCTCGAGTTCCAGATCCTCTTCCCGCAACAGCGGGTCGAGCACCAGGTCGCCGAGCACATCGAGCGCCAGGTCCACGTGCTCGTCCAGCACGCGCGCCTGGAAGCTGGTATGCTCGCGCGTGGTGTACGCGTCGAGCGAGCCACCCACCCGTTCCAGCACGATGGCGATCTCGCGGGCCGTACGCCGCTTCGTGCCCTTGAACACCATGTGCTCCAGCAGATGGCTGATGCCCATGTCGGCGGGCGCTTCACTGAGCGAGCCGGCGCGGACCCAGATGCCGAGGGATGCCGAGCGCAGGCCCGGCATCCACTCGGTGAGCACTTCCAGCCCGCCTTCCAGCCGGCTGCGGCGGTAGTGCTCGCTCACTATTCGACAGCCTGCGGTCTGGCTGCGGCGGCCGCTTTCTCTTCGATCAGTACGGCCTTGCGCGAGAGCCGCATCTTCCCCTTCTCATCGATCGACAGCAGCTTCACCCGCACCACTTCACCCTTCTTCAGCACGTCTTCCGTCTTGTCGGTGCGCCCTTCCTGAATCTCGGAGATGTGCAGCAGGCCTTCCGTCCCCGGCAGGATCTCCACGAACGCCCCGAAAGTCGTCGTGGACTTCACCACGCCCTCGTAGATTCGCCCGATCTCCGGCGTCTCCGTCATGCCCGCGATCCTCGCCCGGGCCCGTTCCCCGCCCTCGCCCGACACGCTTGCGATCGTCACCGTGCCATCATCGCTGATGTTGATCTGCGCTCCGGTCTCGTCCTGGATCGCACGGATCGTCTTCCCCTTCGGGCCGATGATCTCGCCGATCTTGTCGACCGGAACCTTGATGGTGATGATGCGCGGTGCCCACTGCGACAACTCCGCCCGGGCGTTCGGCAACGTGGCTTCCATCAGGTCCAGGATGTGCATCCGGCCCCGATGCGCACGCTGCAGCGCTTCGCGCATGATCGCCACGGTGAGACCTTCGATCTTGATGTCCATCTGAATCGACGTGACCCCGGCGCGCGTGCCGGCCACCTTGAAGTCCATGTCGCCGCGCGCGTCCTCCATCCCCAGGATGTCCGTCAGCACCTCGACCTGGTCGCCCTCCTTAATCAGGCCCATCGCCACCCCTGCACAGCTGGAGCGGATCGGCACGCCCGCGTCCATCAGGGCCAGCGACGAGGCACATACCGTGGCCATGGACGACGACCCGTTCGACTCCAGCACCTCCGACACCACACGGATCGTGTATGGGAACTCGTCGAATCCCGGCAACAGCGGCTGGATAGCCCTTTCCGCGAGGGCGCCGTGGCCCATTTCGCGGCGCGAGGTGCCCCGCAACGGCTTCGCTTCTCCCGTAGAGAACGGAGGGAAGTTGTAGTGCAGCATGAACGACTTGGTCATCTCCGTGGCCGAATCGATCGACTCGATCCGTTGCTCGTCGGTCTGCGTGCCGCGCGTCACAACGCCCAGGGACTAGGTCTGCCCGCGCCAGAACAGCGCGGAGCCCTGCGTCCACGGCAGGAGCCCCCCCTCGCAGGTGATTGGCCGGATCTGATCCGGCGTCCGACCGTCGGCACGCACCCCCTTGTCCAGGATCTGCCGGCGCATTGCCTTCTTCTCCGCCTCCGACATCACCTGCTTGATGATGGCTTCCTGCTCGGGGAAGTCATCGGCCAGCGTGAGCAGTACTTCGGCCCGTACCACCGCCAACGCTTCGTTGCGTGCGGTCTTGTCCGCGATGCTCATGGCCTCGCCGATCCGCGTCGCCGACAGCTCCGCAATCCGTGACTCGAGCTGCTCCGGCACCTGTACACCCTGCCAGTCCGTCTTCGGCTGCGGGATCCCTTCCAGAAACTCGTTCTGCAGCCGGACCAACTCCTTGATCCCCTCGTGCGCAATCACCAGGCCTTCGGCGATCTCCGCCTCGGGCACCTCGATCGCGCCGCCTTCTACCATCAGAATCGCCTGCTCCGTCCCCGCGACCACGATCTCGACGTCACTGAACTCGAGCTGCTGGAACGTCGGGTTGAGCACCCACTGCCCCTGGATCCGCCCGATCCGTACGCCCGCCAGCGGCGCGCTGAAGGGGATCTTCGACATGCACAGCGCCAGCGACGTCCCGAGGATCGCGAGCACGTCCGCCCGGTTCTCCTGATCCGCCGAGAGTACGTGCACCATGATCTGCGTTTCGTTCTGGAAACCATCCGGGAACAATGGCCGGATGGGACGGTCGATCAGCCGCGCCGACAGGATCTCCTGCTCCCCCGGACGGCCTTCGCGCTTGAAGAAGCCCCCAGGGATCTTGCCGGCCGCGTATGTCCGCTCCCGATATTCGACCGTCAGTGGGAAGAACGGCAGGTGCGTTGGCGTTTCCTGCGCCACCGCGGTGCACAGCAACACGGTCTCACCGTACTGCACCAGACAGGAACCGTGCGCCTGCCGCGCCATCCGCCCCGTTTCCACGATCAGCGGACGCCCCGCGAACTTCCACTCTTGCCTTTTCATGTTCTCTCGCTTTCCTCAGCCGCCGCAGGACGCCCCTGTGGTGTCCCGCTGTCTTGCGCAGTTGCCCCCGTCGGGCACCCGCTCTGCCGCACCTTCTGGTGCGGGATGTAGAAACGCGCAGCGGCCACGCCCATTCCGGCGCTTCCGCTGCGCGTGTCAGCTCTGGGGGGCCGCCAACTAATGCCGCAGCCCCAGGTCGTCGATCAGCTGGCGGTAGCGCGCCAGGTCGGTGCGCTTCAGGTATTCCAGCATACGCCGCCGCTTGCCAACCATCTTCAACAATCCCCGGCGGCCATGGTGGTCCTTGTGATGCGTCCGGAAATGGTCGGTCAGGTCGTTGATCCGCGCGGTGAGCAGGGCGATCTGTACCGACGCGCTGCCCCGGTCGTGCTCGTGCAGCGCGTATTTCCGGATCACATCTTCCTTGACGAATGCCATGGCCTGAGGCCTCCTCGAGAGTCTGTGCTGGTCGGGAAGCTGCGGACCACCCTGGTCCGCGAGACGTTGTTGAACAGCCATTAAGTATACCGTTGACAAGATCTTCTGGCAACTCCACCCGCAACGACCGGGGACTCTGCGCGCCGGACTAACCCTTCAGTCGCCACTCGATGCAGGCGGTGGCCCACCCTCGTGGAGTGCGGCCCGGGCGGCCTCGCAATCCCGCTCCATGGCTTCGACAAGTGAGCGCGCCGAATCAAACCGGGCCACGCCGCGGATCCGGCTGATCAGGTCCACCCGGATCCGGCTGCCGTACAGGTCGCCCGCGAATTCGAACAGGTGCAACTCGATGGAAGGCGCCAGACCCGGGAAAGTGGGCCGCGGTCCGAGGTGCAGCACGCCGGCTCCGTAGCGATCGCGCAGCGCGGCCCGGACGGCGTAGATACCCTCGTGGGGCAACAGTTTCTCGGGCGAGTCGACCAGCAGATTGGCGGTCGGGAACCCGAGTCGCCGGCCGGCACCCTCGCCGCGCACCACGGTTCCGGCGATTGAGTAGGGCCGGCCGAGGCTGAGCGCCGCGCGGACGACATCGCCGGCTTCGAGCGCCTGGCGGATGCCGGACGAAGAGACGGGGCCATCGCTTCCTGCCACCGGAGCTACGACGTCCACGCCGAACCCGAGTTCTTGCCCGATGGCCTGCAGGGTTTCGACGTCGCCGCTGCGTCCCTGCCCGAACCCGTGGTCATGGCCGATGACGAAGTGCCGCATGGCCAGTTTCGCGAGCAGGATCTCCTCGACGAAGTGGCGGGGGGAGCAAGCCGCGAGGGCCGGCGTGAAACGCAGCAGCGCGAGGTAGTCGAGGTCCGTCTGCGCCAGAATCTCGACCTTCTCGGCGGGAGTAGTCAGAAGCTTCGGGGCGGCGTCCGGGCGGACGATGCGGAGTGGGTGGGGATCGAAGGTGACGAGCACCGTGGGCAGTCCCCGCCGACGTCCCTCCGCGGCCAGCTCCCGCAGCACCGCCGCGTGACCCCGGTGCACGCCGTCGAAAGTGCCGACGGTGAGCACGCAACCCCTCCCGGGCAGCGCGCGCTCAGGCATCGAAGACTTTCTTCGGGTGCAACAGGCCGTCGGCCACAGCTCCCACCGCCAGCAGAGCGGCGTGCCATACGACCAGCACCGTCAGGGCAGCAGGCGCACCAGGCGCCGCGATGGCGCGCCCATGCCGGATGGCCGCGGCGGCCGCGTCGTCGATATCGATCCTGGGGAGGTGCGCCAGGGCTTGCACCGGCGCCAGCAACGAGCCCTGGAAGCGGCCCGCCTGCAACGCCGTCAGTGGCACCGACGCGTCCACGTGATGCGCTCCGATCGCGGTCCGCCGCAATTCTGCCAGGTGCGCCCCGGTTTGCAGGTCGAGGCCCAGGTCGCGGGCGATGGCGCGCACGTAGGTACCGCTCGAGCACCATACTTCGAACCCGGCGAAAGGCGGGTTCCAGGTGAGCAGGCTCATGCTCGCGATCTCGACCGCCACCGCTGCGGGGGTCACCGCCTCGCCCCGGCGGGCTTTTTCATACAAGCGCTCCCCGGCAACCTGCTTGGCCGAGTAGCCGGGCGGCACCTGCCATTGCCGTCCCACACGACGGGCCAGCGCGGTTGTCACGTCAGCGCGGCTCAGATCCCGCCACCGGTCGGAGCGGGTGATCACGGCGCCGGTGCAATCATCAGTGTCCGTCTGTTCTCCGAGTCGCAGGAGCGCCTCGTAGCGCTTGGGCAGGCCACTCAGGTATTCCGCCAGCCGCGTTGCCGACCCGACGCAAAGGATCAGCAGCCCGGTTGCGAAGGGGTCGAGCGTGCCCGTGTGGCCGATTCTCCGGGTACCTAGCGCGCGCCGCGCCATGGCCACGACATCATGCGATGACGGCCCCGCCGCCTTGTCCACGAGCAGCAGCCCGCAGGACGCCTCAGGCGGGATCGCCATCGGCAGCCGCGGATTTCGGTTCGGCACCGTCCTCGTCCTCGGATGGGGCTGCCGGTTGCCCGGCTGCCCGCACCTGCGCAAGCAGCTGTTCGATGCGCCGGGCATGCGCCAGCGATTCATCAAGCTGGAAGCGCAATTCCGGGATGTGACGAAGACGCAGGCGATGCCCTAGTTCGCCGCGGATGTGGTTGGCCGCCGCCCTCAGTCCAGCCAACGTTTCGGCCGGGCGCGCCGGTTCGTCCGGCGCAGTGACATAGACCCGCGCAAGATCCAGATCGGGCGTGACTCGCACGGCGGTCACCGTCACCGGCCCGATGCGCGGGTCGCGCAGGTGCTGGCGCACGATCTCGCTGATCTCGCGGCGCAGTTGTTCGTTGAGGCGGGAAACCCGATGGGTTCCCATGCTGCACCTCCTGCAGCGGGGTCCGGTACCGCTGATCCTGGCCCGGTCCACCGGCCGGAAACAAGAGCGGCCCCTCGGGTTCCGGGGGGCCGCTACCGCTCAGTAACAGGCGCGGTATGTACCCATGATCCGCACTCTCGGGTCGGCGGCCACGAACTCATCGGCATGCTGCAGCACCTTCTCCGTCTGCACTCGTGCCGCGCTCACGGCGCAGGCGGTCAGTTCCGCGCGCTGCCAGAGGTCCAGGTGATCGGTTTCCGCGACCGCGACCTGGAATCGCTCGTGCAGGCGATCCCTGAGGCTCTTGATGACGCTCCGCTTGTCCTTCAGTGACCGCGCGCCGATTACTTCCAGGTCCCAGACCAGTACGCCGATGGCCACGTCACGCGGCCCTGCTCAGGCCTCCGCTCCGGCGGAGGCGGCCAGGGTACGGGCCACTTCCTCCAAGCGGTAGCACTCGATGTGGTCACCGACCTTGAGGTCGTTGTAGCCCTCGATGCTGAGGCCGCACTCGAAGCCCTCGCGGACCTCTCGGACATCGTCCTTGAAGCGCTTCAGGCTGCCCAGCGTGCCTTCGTAGACCTGGACGCCATCCCGCACCAGGCGAACCCGCCCCTTGCGATCGAGTACTCCCTCCCGCACGTAGCAGCCGGCCACTGTCCCGATGCGCGGAACCTTGAAGATCTGGCGCACCTCGGCCACGCCCAGCAGCACTTCCTTCTCTTCCGGCGCCAACATCCCTTCGAGCGCGGAGCGTACGTCCTCGACCGCCTCGTAGATGATGTTGTACAGCCGAATGTCCACACCTTCGCGCGCCGCTACCGCGCGGGCCTCGCCGGTAGGCCGCACGTGGAACCCGATCACGATCGCGCCCGCCGTGGTCGCCAACAGGACGTCGGACTCGTTGATGGCGCCCACGCCCCGATGGATCACGTCCACCTGCACTTCGCTGGTGCCGAGCTGCGACAGCGAGTCGGAAAGCGCCTGCACAGAGCCGTCCACGTCACCCTTGATGATCAGGTTGAGCGTGGCGGTCTCGCCCTGTGCCAGCAGCTTGCTGATGTCGGTGAGTTTCACGCCCCGGCTGCGGATGCGCAGCTGCTTTTCCCGATCCAGCCGCTGCCGCGTCTGCGCGATTTCGGCTGCCCGGAGGGGATCCATCACCAGCAGCGTGTCACCGGCCTGCGGCACCCCGGAGATGCCGAGCACCTGGACCGGGTTCGCGGGAGTGGCGGAAGCGACGTGATTGCCGCGCTCGTCGAGCATGGCACGCACGCGGCCATCATAGTGACCGCACACGAAGGCATCGCCGGTCCGGAGGGTACCGGCGGTCACCAGCACCGTGGCCAGCGGACCCTTGCCCACGTCCAGCTGGGCCTCGATGACCGTGCCCTGCGCCTCACGCACCGGGTTCGCCTTGAGGTCGAGCATCTCAGCCTGCAGCAGGATCTTGTCGAGCAGGTCCTGGATGCCCGTCCCCTTCTTGGCGCTCACCTCCGCGGCCAGGACGGTGCCCCCGAAGTCCTCGACTACGACCTCGTACTGCAACAGATCCTGCTTGATGCGCGCCGGCTCGGCGCCCGGGAGATCGACCTTGTTGATCGCGACGATGATGGGCACGCCGGCGTTCTTGGCATGGCTGATGGCCTCGATCGTCTGTGGCATGACCGAGTCGTCCGCTGCTACCACCAGCACAACGATGTCCGTGACCTCGGCCCCACGCGCCCGCATCGCGGTGAAGGCGGCGTGTCCCGGCGTGTCGAGGAAGGTCACGGCGCGGCCATCCGGCAGCTTGACGTGATACGCACCGATGTGCTGCGTGATGCCGCCCGACTCGCCTGCAATCACGTTGGTCTTCCGGATGTAGTCGAGCAGCGACGTCTTGCCGTGGTCGACGTGGCCCATGACCGTAACCACCGGCGGGCGCGGCACCAGGTCCTCGGGAAGATCCGCGGCCTGTTCCGCCTGCCGCTCGCTGCCGTACTCCTCCTCCCGCACGGCCCGGAAGCCGAACTCCTCGAGCAGCAACTCGATCTGGTCGAAATCGAGCCGCTGATTGATGGTCACCATCATGCCGAGGTTCTTGAAGGCGCTGCCGATGATCTGATTGGCAGGCACGTCGATCAGCTCCGCCAGTTCGGCCACTGTCAGGAACTCATTGACCCGCACCGTCTGCGCTTCTTCTGCCGCCCGCCGCTGCCGCTCGGCTGCCATTTCCAGTCGGCTGGGGGCCTCATCGCGGCGGTGGCGCCGCTTCTTCCCGCCGCCCTTCAGCTCGCTCAGAACGCGCGCGAAGTGTTCCTGGACCGCATCCTGGTCCACCCGGCGCTTGCCCTTCTTCTTCTTGTCGACCTTCTTTCCGGCGCTCGGCGCGGGCGCGGGCGCACTGCCACCCGCCGGGGGCGGCCCGCCACTGCGTCGGCCATCCGCGGTGAAGCCCTCGGCCTGGATACGCACTGTGCCCGCCGGCGCCCCTGCTGCCGGTTGCGCTGGCGAACGGGGCGGCATCCGGCCCAGCACGTCGGCGGCACGCCGCAGCTTCGGCCGGGCTGGCTCGGGGATGCCCCGTTCCGTCGGCGCGGCCGGCGCGACTGCGGCAGTCGCCTCTGGCGCGGCCACTGGCGGTTCGGTCCCGGCGGCTCCTTCTGCCGTCGGTTCGGCTTCCCTCTCGACCTCGGCAGTCACCGCGGTCTCCGGCTCGCCCATTTCCGACGGCGGCGCGGCGGCCTCTTCCTGAACTGCCTCCGTCTCCGCTGTGACCGTAGCCTCCGCCTCGGCCTGCCCCGGGACGGCACCGACGAGTTCGGCCGGAGCAGGTGCTTCCTCATCGGTCGGGAACGACTCGGCGGGCGTCTCGACCTCGGGCTCGGGCTCGGGCAGGTCCGCCTTCTTCCGACGACGGCGCTTGGTGGTGGTGGTCTGCACGTCCTCCACTACCGCCTCGAGCGTTTCCTCCACGTCCGTGTGGCCGGCGCGACGTTCACGCTCCATGCGAGCGCGCAGCTTCGCCACCGTCGCATCGTCCACTGCCGATGCTTCGCTGACTGCACGCACCCCCATGCCCCGGAGCAGCTGCAGCATCCGCTCGGGTTCGATGTCGAACTCTCTCGCTACTTCGTAAACGCGCATACCCGTCGCTGTCGCCCACCTGGAACGCGTGGAACCGTATGCCTCATACCCCATTCACCCGCAACCGACTCCGGCCAGCAGCTGCTCCAACTGCCGCGCCAGAGCGGGATCCGTGATCCCGACGGCGCGGAGCGGGGATCGGCCGACTGCACCGCCCAATCGCACCCGCTCGATCGCTATCAAAAAGGGAATCCGCCGTGCCTGGAGCAGCGGAAGCAGCTTGCCCCGGCTGTTGTCGGAGGCGTCTCGGGCCAGGAGCGCCAGCGCGAGGTTGCCGGTCCTCGCCGCTTCCCGCACTCGCTCGGTGCCCGGTAACACCGAACCTGCCCTGGCTGCCAGCCCGAGCAGGTTCAATGCCCGCGAAGCGTCCTTCACTCCGCCTGACGCCCGCCCTGGCCCGTCGACCTGCGAGTCGATGGCTCGTCGAAATCGGGCAGCGGCAGGCCGAGAATGTCGGCAGCCAGCTCACGGACCTCGGCGAGCTCCTTCTCGGACGCGGAATTGGCCGGCTCGTCGGCCGCTCCCTCCTCCACCGTCAGCGTCTCGATCAGGGATAGCACATCGTCGGCATCCTGCGCCGTAATGCCGGCAACGCGCAGCAGGTCCTCGCGTTCGAGGTCCATGATGTCAAGAAATGTAGTATACCCGGCGCTCTCGAGGGCCGCCAGTGTAGCGAGCGGCAGGTCGAGCTCGCGCAGCGGGAAATCCGCGACTTCGTACTCGGGCTCGCCGCCGCCGAAGAGGGCGGCATCGGCGCCGCGCTCCAACCATTCGCGGCTGCCGTAGAGATCGATCTGCCAGCCAATGATCTGACTGGCGAGTCGCACGTTCTGGCCGTTGCGCCCGATCGCCAGCGAGAGCTGATCCTCATCGACGATGGCAGTGATCACCCGGCGCGCGGAGTCACTGAGTACCTTGGCGACCTTGGCCGGGGCCAGCGCCCGACGCGCGTAAATCTCCGGGTCGGGGTGCCAGGGCACGATGTCGATCCGCTCACCCCCGAGTTCGCTCACCCCCGCCTGCACCCGCGAGCCTTTCAGCCCGACACACGCCCCGACCGGGTCGATGGAGTCGTCTCTCGAGGAAACGGCCAGCTTGCTGCGACCGCCGACTTCGCGGGCGATTCCCTTGATCTCCACGATCCCCTGGTAAATCTCGGGAACCTCGAGCTTGAACAGTGCCGCCACGAACTCCGGCGCAGCCCGCGACAGGATCAGCCGCGGTCCTTTCGGGGTCTCCTCGACGCGCTTGAGCACGGCGCGGATCGCTTCCCCCTGCCGAAATCGCTCCCGCGGGTTCTGCTCCTTCCAGGGAATGATGGCCTCGGCGTCGCGGTTCTTGTTGAGCATGATGACCATCTTGCCCCGCTCGACCTGCTGCACCTCACCCGAGAGCAGCTCGCCGACCTTGCTCGCGTACTCGTTGCGGATCTTGTTGCGCTCACCTTCCCGCACGCGCTGGATGATCCGCTGTTTGGCCGCCATCACCGCGTTCCGGCCGAACTGCGTGAAGTCCACCGGGATCTCCAGCACATCACCAACTTCGAAGTCCGGGTCATCCCAGCGAGCCTCCTCGAGCGAGATCTCCCGGGAGGAATCCTCCACTGTCTCGACCACTTCCTTGAGCACCGTGATGGCAATTTCGCCGGCGGCTTCGTCGACCCGGACCTCAGCCTCCACGTTGGGCCCGTAGCGACGGGCCAGCGCGGCCATGATCCCGTCCTTGATCAGGTCGTGCAGGTCCTCGCGCGACAGGTTCTTGTTCGCGATCATCTCGCGGAAAGCCGCGATCACCGGTCCAGCATTCCCCATCTCCGTCTCCTCTCTGTCCGTCGCCGGGAAGCGGTCGCTTCAGTCCCAGCGGAAAATCAGATGTGCCCGCGCGATCCGCCCGCGCGGTATCTCCAGCACTGCGCCACCCTGCACCCGGATGCGTACCAGTTCCGCGCCATCGGCCCCTTCGGCGAGGCCGAGCAACTCGCCATCGAACCGCTTCCGGCCGCTCTCGTCCAGCGCGCCGGTGGTCTTCAGCGCGATCTCGTGTCCCACGAACCGCTCGAAATCCCGGCGCTGCACCAGGGGCCGCTCGACGCCCGGTGAAGACACTTCGAGCGTGTAACGATCCGAAAGCCCCGGATCGGCATCGAGGATCGTCTCCAGCGCCTTGCTGACCCGGGTGCAATCGTCCACGGAGACGCCGTGGCCGGGCGTTGAGCCAGGTAGATCGATGCGCACCCGCAGGATCGGCCTGGCCCGGGAACCTGCCCGTTCCAGTTCGACGAACTCGTAACCGAGCTCCTCGACCCGTCCGATCAGCTCTCGTTCCAGGATTTCGTCAGCCATCGGGAACCGGAAAAAAAAGTGGGGGTCTTGCCCCCACTTGACACCCGCCTGGCCCCGTCCGGCCAAGCAGAACTGATTGTATGCTAACGGGTTCGCCCCCGGGAATCAAGGGTGTCTTCAGGCTCCGCGCGGCTCTCGCAGGGCCCGTCCGAGGTGTCCCCGCCAGCCGCTTCGGAGGCCGCCACCGATCCGGACAGCAGCGGCGCGAAGCCGGGGCAGTGCAGGACCGGGAGGTGCGGGTAGCGCGGGTAGCTCCGGTCCAGCGCAGACCGCCGGCAAAGATGGTAGGTGCTGCCCCCTCGCCCGATTACGCTGCGATGGTGCGCACAGCCAGAGCAAAGACCAGGCAGCGGTTGGACAGCTCCGGCCATCAGCACCGGATCCCGGCAACGCTGAGCTGCCGCTCCCGGCACCCGCCGCGGTGGGACCAGAACTGCCCCCCGCCGCAGCGCGTGCAGTGGGAGGACACGGAGATGCGGTGGGCTGGGATGCCAGCCGCCAGCGCCCGCATGGCGATGACGGCACGCAGGTCGAGCCGCGACTGACCGGCAGGCACCGGGATGTCCAGCGCCACCGGCACCTCCGGCCCAATCTCATAGCAGGAGCCGCAGATGGCGGGACCGCAATGCAGGTGGATGAGCTCCGGTTCGGCGCCGGCCTGCTCCGTGAGCAGGCTGATTCCAGCCTCCAGTATCCCGGCCGCCACGCCCCGCCAGCCACCATGCAGCAGGGCAATTGCCGGGCGTGTCCGCGCGACCAGCAGGATCGGCACGCAATCGGCCACAGACACCGCGAGCAGCACCCCCGGCACGGCAGTGCCGTGGCCATCGGCGTCATCGGCAACCATCAAGCCGGGAGGCAGGCACCCGTGCCAAACGACGGCGGCGCCGTGGACCTGGCGGGCATGCACCACGCCCGGCATCCCGAGCCCCTCTCGCAGCTGCCGCCACCGGGCGAGCGCCACCGCCGCCGGGACGGCCCCGAAGAGCCCCATGTCGAGCCCGCCTGCGCCTCCGCGGGTGGTACCCTGCACCAGCCAGGGGAAGGCCACGGTCCACTCGGCGTGCTGGTGGAGCGGGTAGCCGCCTCCCGCCGATTCCGTCACCACCGTCACCCCGGCGGGAAGGGTCGGGAAGCTGCCGCCCCCTGGCCTCACGCCCCTTCCGGCCCGGTCGCGGCGCCGTGCGTATGGTGGACCGCCTGGGCGCCATGCGCGTCCAGCTGCTGCCGCAGTGCTGCCACCTCCGCCCGCAGTTCCTCGAATTCACGCCGCGGAACGAACTCCAGGCGTTCCTTGACGTCTTCGACCGCCTCCTGTGCCCGACGCATCGTGTCGCGCGCTGCCTCACGCGCTCGCTCGGGCGACAGATCGCCCTTTTCCTTCAACTCGTCGAAGGTCTGCTCGACGGCGTCCCGCAACGCCCCCAGGATGCCCGTGACCGCCCGTACGCCCTCCCGGAAAGCCTCGCCTGGGTCGGTCTTCTTCTTTTCCTCGCCCATTTCGTCTCCAATCGGCGTAACCTCGTCCCGCGGCACGCGCGCCGGCCACATCGACACGGGCCATTCGCGGCCGCGCGCTACGGCTGCACTCTTCTCGCCGGACCACCATTCCCCAAAGCGGCCCGCCGGCTTCCCGTACGCTCGGCCACCCGGGAGCGTTTCGCCCCCTCCGGCCACCCACCCAACGCCATCCCCGGTCCGCGGCAGATCCCGGGTTTTCGGTGCCCTCGAAGCCCGGTGGGGCTACCGTGGCCGCGAAACCTATCCGGGGTAACCGCGGAACGCCAAAACGCGCCGTAGCTTCTGACCGCGCGGGCCGCCCCCGCCCGGCATTATGATTAGCACAGTGATTCCAATGGGGATGCCGAAGGAGCCGGCCCGCACCGGTGTGGGACCGGCCGGGGCCGCGCGCACGGCGGTGCGCGCCGGCTGGTCCCGGGAGGCGCGGAGCCCTGGATGCGCGAATCTCTGCCGATCGCCGTAGCACAGCTGGACGCTCGTCCGCAGGAACTGGACGGCAATGTCGCGCGCGGCTCGGCCGCGGCGGGGGAGGCCTCCGTCCCGCTGTTGCTTACGCCCGAGCTGTCCTTGACCGGTTACGACCTGCGCGATGCCACGGCGACGGTCGCCTGCCCGCTGGCCGCCGGCGAGCCCTTGCCGGGTCCGTTCGCAGCGTTGGCCGACATTTCCGGGCACATCGTCGTCGGCCTGGTCGAGCGCGGTCCGGACGAGGTGCCCTACAACGCTCTGGTGCTGGCGGAACGTGGCCGCGTGCGGCATGTCCAGCGCAAGCTCTACCTGCCCACGTACGGCATGTTCGATGAGGGGCGCTATTTCGGCCGCGGCGAGCGGTTGCAGCCCGTGGCGCTGCCCAACGGCTGGCTGGGCGGGTTCCTCATCTGCGAGGATTTCTGGCACCCGGGACTGGCCTACGTGCTCGCGGCCGCCGGGGCTGACGTCATCTGCGTGGCAGCGGCTGCGCCCGGACGAGGGGTCTGGCAGGGTGGTGAGCACGGCGACTTTGCCTCCGCCGAAGCCTGGGAGTTGATCGCCCGCACCACCGCCGCCCTGTATTCGGTGTACGTGCTGCTGGCGAACCGCGTGGGGGTGGAGGGCGGCGTGAGCTTCGCCGGCGGCTCGCTGATCGTGGGACCGACCGGCGACGTGGTGGCCCGTGGCTCGTCGCATGGACCCGCGCTCCTGCACGCCACCCTGGATCCGGCGGAGCTCGCCCGGGCGCGGCGTCCGGCCCATCACGGGCGCGACGACCGGCCGGCGCTGGTCGCGCGCGAACTGCAGCGCCTGGGGCTCGCATCATGATGAATCCCGAAGCCCGCCGCGAACGGCTCGGCCGCGTCATCGGCGGCGTGACCAGGCAGGCGGTACAGGACAGCGGATCGGCAGGGGTGGTGCTGCTCGACGCGGCGGCCCCGGAAAGCGGGCTGGGGTACGAGTGGTGTGCGGCGGCTCTCGGGCGGGAGCGGGTCCTCGCCGCACCGGCCCCCGGGGCATGGCTGAGCGTCGGCACGGCCAGCAAGACGACCCTGCTGCTCGCGAGCCCGGCTCCGGCTGCCTTGTTCCCACTTGGGGACATCTACGGTTCCGCCCTGGCCGGCCTGTGCCCGCCCTGGAACCCGCCTGCCCCCATTCGCGACCTCGCGGACGCAGCCGGCGGGCCGGAGGCCTTGGATGCCGCGCTGCGGCGTTGGGCGGATGAACGACGACCGCTGCCTGAGGCGCTCGCGATCTTGCCCGCGCCGGCGGCTGCCCTGGTTCGCGACGCCCTGTTCGCGAACCGGTTCGCGCGGCGCCATTGCGGACTGGTGCCCAAGCTTTCGAGTCGCACGCCGGGCATCGACTTGTGGGAATGAACCAACGGGTGGTGCGGGAATTGCCATCGCGCGGCGCGTCCGGCAACGTCGACCCCGGGGTTGCGCTGGAGCGCAAAGTCACAGCATCGAGGTGAGCATGAACGACAAAGACAAGACCGATCTGTGGACGGCCTTCGCCGTCGGCGCCGTTGTCGGCGTGGGCGCGGCGCTGCTGCTGCGCGCCGCCGAGGAGCCGCCCTCCCGGGGGCTCAGGCCGGCGCAGCAACAGGCGCGGCGTGCAGTCCGCAAGGCCGGCCG